>JAGDDO010000482.1 GCA_017848205.1 Oscillospiraceae bacterium
CCGGGAAACTGTATCAACGGCAGCGTTTATCCGATAATAGCAGCGCCTGATAAGTGCGATTCGGTAATTATCCTTCCGAAGAAATACTGGACGGGCGAATTTACTGCGTGGAAGACGGGGCTTTCTTGAGGATATTGAAAGCGGACCGGACGGAGCAGCTTCTGACGGACGTTAAAGTTATAATCAAAATTTAGAAAAATCAGGTTCAGTCTACGTGTTTGCGTTGACTGAACCTGATTCGTTTTGTATTTGAAATGTTTTAGGGAAACGCTGATTTATTCATAAATCAGCGCGGGGCTTCGGGGCGAAGCCCCGCAAATCCCACCTTCGGAAATCCGGCGAAGCCGGATTTCCGATTTAATCAGTGTTTCCTTAGTAAATGAAGAAATTTCAGAAATTTGCGGATTACTATCCGCAGGGCTAAATCTTATATGCCGTAAACGTTGTTAAAGTCTTCTCCTTTATTAAGTCTGTCGATAAGATCCATCAGACCTTCTCTGTGATGAGCTTCCATCCATAATCCGACTTCGTGCTTTGCAATAACATAGTGGAACTGTCTTTCACTTTCTTCTTCGCAATGGAATTCTCCTGGCTCATCGATATCTTCAAGAGCGGGAACGTTTTTGCCGTTATCAGTTTTTTCAATCCAGCTTTCAAGACTGTAGCGCTCGCGGTAGTCGTTCTGTGTTGCAAGCCCTTCGTCAAACCATATCGGTATAGCCGACCTTGCTTCTTTAGTCAGTCTTGCATGTAATTCTGTATGAGTTATTTCATGAGCAACGATATCCAGGTTAAAGTATTCGTTTGACAAACAAGTATAATCATGTTTTTTCGGGAATAAAAATGTGTAGGTATCCTTGCCTCCACCGAGCTTCGGCTGAATTTTTTCATTATCATTCAGGATGATAGTTGTATCACTAGCATATGTCAGTTCTCCGTAGAAATCTCTGTCACGGTCTTCAGCTTCATGGATCAGGTTCAGTATTTCATCCTTACTCATAGCGTTGTCCTTGTTTACATACACGTTTTCTGTTATTTGTTCAAAATAACTGCGGTATGGCACGGTTAGGATGTAACCATTCTTTGTGAACTGAAAAAACCACACTGCTGCACCTGCAAGTAAGATCAGTAATGTTACGACTATCCCTGTGACGACCTTTTTAGCTTTTGTTTTCATGTTGTTGCTCCTTTGTTTTTATATATAGATTTTGATCCGGACCATCTACTTTGTAATACAAAGTAGGTTCGATGATATTGTAGCACAACTACTATGCTTTGTCAAGTAGTGTGGATGAAAAATTTGTACGTTTTTTAGAAGGAGAATTTATATCAACAAAAATAAATGCGGATGAAAACAGTGCGCTTGCCGGTTTTCTGAAGTATGTGGATAAAAACTACGATTCATTCGAAAATATGTACGGGACGATGGGTTCTTCTTCCGGCGGCAGCGGCGGAAGCTCAGGTTCCGGATCGAGCTGTTCAAGCTGCGGAAGCACATTCACAGGTCTCCGGTCAGGGCCGCTTGTGGATTTTACTGATAATATGGCCTTTAAAAGTCTGTAAAATTGGTATACCTATAAGAATAAGCTATTGATTTATCTGAAAATGTGTGGTATAATATTGCATAGTATGATAAGATGGAAAGGTCGGAATTACTTCCGGCCTTTCGTTTGTATGGAGGTAAATGCGTTTGAAGATCAAAAAATACGGTAATACCGAGCAGAAAATCTTTGGCATAGCTAAACCTATTGCAGATGAACTCGGCTACGACATCTGGGATATTCAGTATGTCAAGGAAGGTGCTGAATGGTATCTCAGGGTGTTCATTGACAAGGAGGACGGCATCGACATCGACGACTGCGAAGCGATGACAAGACCCCTTAACGATAAACTCGACGAACTTGACCCAATTAAGGAAGGCTATATTTTTGAAGTCGGTTCAGCCGGACTTGAAAGGGAGCTTGTAAGAGAAGAACATTTTGAAGCCTGCATGGGTATGGAAGTAAGAGCGCATCTCTTTATGGCGGTAAACGGCAGCAAGGACGTTATCGGTACGCTTGCCGCTTACGATAAGGAATCTGTAACGATAAAAACAGGAGAAGAGGAAACAAAGCTTTCTCTTTCCGATATCACATACATAAGACTATACGTGGAATTTGATTTTAATTAAAATTATCCGGAGGTAGATTAAAAAAATGAATAAGGGTTTTTTTGACGCACTTAAGGTGCTCGGAGATGAAAACAGCGTTGACATTGAGGTTCTTGCGGAAAAGATAAAGACAGCGCTTATGAAGGCTGTAAAGAAGGCTTATCCTGACTGCGAAAACATCAACATCAACATCGATCCTGACACAAAGGTTTTCGAGATAAGCATTATCAAGCAGGTAGTTGACGACGAACCACTTGACGACAACGAGATCTTCATTGACGATGCAAGAAAGATCGATCCTTCTGCTGAGATCGGCGGAAACGTTGCTGTGAAGATCGATACAGCTCAGTTCGGCAGAGCGGCTGCACAGGCTGCAAAGCAGCAGATCAAGACTGATCTCCGTGAAATAAACCGTGAAAATCTTCTCAACCAGTTCCAGAGCAAGGAAAATGAATGTATCAGCGCAAAGATCACACAGATCGAACCAAGCCGCGGAACAGCTACTCTTGTTTACGACAAGACTGAACTTTATCTCTTCAGGAATGACCAGATCCCTGGCGAAGTGCTTAAGGAGGGTCAGACAGTCAAGGTCTACATCACAGGCATCGTAAGCAAGGAAAAGAAGCCTATCGTAAAGATCTCAAGAACTCACAAGGATCTTGTAAAGAGACTTTTCGAACTTGAAGTACCTGAAATATACGACGGAACAGTTGAAATAAAGTCAATTTCCCGTGAAGCAGGATCAAGAACAAAGATCGCAGTATGTTCAAAGAATCCTGACGTTGATGCTATCGGCGCATGTATCGGTCCTAAGAGATCAAGAATCACAAACATCGTTAATGAACTTAATGGCGAAAAGATCGACATCGTTGTTTACAGTGAAAATCCTGAGGAATTCATTGCAAAGTCACTTGCTCCTTCTGAAGTAACAAAGGTTATGATCGATGAAGAAGCAAAGGCATGTACAGTAATCGTTCCTGACGGTCAGCTTTCACTTGCAATAGGCAACAAGGGACAGAACGCAAAGCTTGCTGCAAAGCTCACAGGATACAAGATAGACATCAAGCCTGTTTCCGAAGCTGCAAAGGCTGCTGAAGAAGCAAAGAATGAAGAACTTGATTTAGCAGAAGACGCTGCCGCAGAGGAAGAAACAATTCTTGATCTTCCTGAACTCGACAGCGAACAGGAAACTTCTGAGGAATAAAAAATGGGTGTAAAGAAAATACCTGAAAGAATGTGCTGCGGATGCAGTACAATGAAACCCAAGAAGGAACTTATCAGAATAGTAAAGACTGTCGACAATGAAGTGAAGCTTGACTTTACAGGCCGTCTTAACGGAAGAGGGGCGTACATCTGTCCCGATAAGGAATGTCTCGCGAAAGCGAGAAAAAACGGACGCATAGCAAGATCCTTCGGATGCGAGATAAGTGACGAGCTGTTTAAGGAGTTTGAAGATGAACTACAGGGAAAAATTCTTTAATCTTTTCACAATGTGTGCAAAGTCCGGCAGCCTCGCAAAGGGTTTCGACGTTTCAAAAGAATCAGTTACCGGAGGAAAAGCAGCCTGCGTTATGGTAACGTCAGACGTTTCCCCGAAAACTCTCAAGGAAACAGCTTTCATGTGTAAAAGCCACGGTGAAGTACCGTTAGTGGAACTTCCTTTTACCATGGAGGACATAGGAAACAGTATCGGACGCAAGGCAGGCGTTATGGCAGTATGCGATGCGGGATTCGCCCGTAAACTAAGGGAATACGCAGAACAGGCACGTGAGGAAAATAACGTCTGAAAATATATAAAATCAGGAGGTATCTTATAGAATGTTAAAAAAAATCAAGATAAGCGATCTGGCAAAGGATCTCGGTGTATCAGGAAATGATGTAGCAGAACTTATGGGAGAGTTTTCCGAAGCTAAGAAGAAGCCTTCATCTACTCTCACAGAAGAGGAAATAAACTTAGTTCTTGAACATTTCACACAGGAGAATCAGGTAGCCAGTCTGGATGCCTACTTTGACCAGAGAAATCACAGGCAGGAAGCAAAAGCACCTGAAAAGAAGGAAGAAAAGAGTGCTCCTGCCGAGAATAAAAAGCCTGAGAACAAGAAGCCAAAGACTCAGGAAAAACCTGCCGCTAAGCCTGAAGAAAAGGTAACAGAAAAGCCGGCCGCAAAACCAGCTGAAAAACCTGCAAAGGCTGAAAAGGCAGAAAAGACTGAAAAGAAAACTGAAGAAACGGTTAAACCAGTTAAGGAAGAAAGCAAAGCTGATGATAAGAAGGAATCGGTAGAGAATATGAATCAAAAGAATAACAGCATACCAGATACTGAATCACCAAAGCAGCAGCCTAAAAAGCAGAAGGACTTTTCAAGACCGCTTCAGCAGAAGCAGCCGAAGCCGGTACGCAAGCCGGAAGAAAAGAGCGGATCAAACCAGCGCGGAGAAAAGACAAGTCTCAATGCAAATATGGCATCCTCTGTTCCGGAAAAGTCTGTAAGAACAGTTGACACACGCGGAAGCTATGTTGAACTCGACAAGTACAACGAAAGATACGAACAGATAGCTCCGAAGAGCCACAGCAAGGACAACTACACAAAGAAGCAGAAGATCAATCAGAAATCTGCTCAGAAGAACAAGCATCTTTCAAAGAAGGAAACTGAAACTGAAAAGCTTCGCCGTCTTGAACTCGAAAGAGCAAGAAAGCAGCAGCTCAAGGTCCTCATTCCGGACAGCATCGTTGTAAGCGAACTCGCTTCACGACTCAAGGTAACAGTTTCTGAAGTAATCAAGAAGCTCATGGGCCTCGGCGTAATGGCTTCAATAAATGAAGAGATCGACTTCGATACAGCATCACTCATCGCTGAGGAACTCGGCGCAAAGGTTGAAAAGGAAGTTATCGTTACTATTGAGGAAAGACTTATCGATGACAACGACTCAGAGGAAGATATGGTCGAAAGAGATCCTGTCGTTGTTGTAATGGGTCACGTTGACCACGGTAAAACTTCACTTCTCGACAACATCAGAAAGGCACACGTAACTGATACGGAAGCCGGCGGTATCACACAGCACATCGGTGCTTACAAGGTTCGTGTTGGCGAAAAGCACATCACATTCCTTGATACACCTGGCCACGAAGCATTTACAGCAATGCGTGCAAGAGGTGCATCTGTAACAGATATCGCTATTCTCGTTGTTGCTGCCGATGACGGTATCATGCCGCAGACAGTTGAAGCTATCAACCATGCAAAGGCTGCAGGCGTATCCATCATCGTTGCTATCAACAAGATGGACAAGGAAGGCGCAAATCCTGACAAGGTAAAGCAGGAACTTACAGAACACGGCCTCGTTATCGAAGAATGGGGCGGCGACATCATCTGTGTACCTGTATCAGCCAAGACAGGCGAAGGTATCAAGGAACTCCTCGAAAACGTACTTCTCGTTGCCGAATTCCGTGAACTCAAGGCTAATCCGAACAGACTTGCAAAGGGTGCTGTTATCGAAGCAAGACTCGACAAGGGCCGCGGTCCTATCGCAACACTTCTCGTTCAGAACGGTACACTTCACCAGGGCGACATCATCATCGCAGGTACATCTGTCGGCCGTGTAAGAGTTATGACAAACGACAAGGGCAAGGAAGTCAAGTCTGCAGGTCCTTCAGTTCCTGTTGAGATCACAGGTCTTGCTGAAGTACCAAGTGCAGGTGACACATTCAACGCCGTTGAAGACGAAAGACTTGCACGTGAACTCGTTGAACAGAGAAAGCACGAAGCCAAGGAAGAACACTTCAAAGCGTACCAGAAAGTCACACTCGACAACCTCTTCAGCCAGATCGCTGAAGGCGACATCAAGGAACTCCCTCTCATCGTCAAGGCTGACGTACAGGGTTCTGTTGAAGCCGTTACACAGTCACTTGAAAAGCTTTCAAATGACGAAGTACGCGTAAGAGTTATCCACGGCGGCGTAGGTACAGTAACTGAAGGCGACCTCATGCTCGCAAATGCTTCAAACGCTATCATCATCGGATTCAACGTAAGACCGGACCCTGTAATTGCAGAAAATGCAAAGAAGGACGGCATCGACATCCGTCTCTACAGGATCATCTACGATGCAATTGAAGAGATCGAAACAGCTATGAAGGGTATGCTTGCTCCGAAGTTCCGCGAGAACCTCATGGGACGTATCGAGGTAAGACAGGTATACAAGATCTCCAACGTTGGTACTATCGCAGGTGCGTACGTGCTTGACGGTAAGGTTACAAGACAGTGCGAGATCAGAGTTGTACGTGACGGTATCGTTATTGCCGAAGACAAGATCGACAGCCTCAAGCGTTTCAAGGACGACGCAAAGGAAGTTGCTTCCGGATTTGAATGCGGTATCGGTCTTGAACGTTTCAACGACATCAAGGAAGGCGATATTTTCGAAGCCTTCATCATGGAAGAGTATAGAGAGGACTAATTATCCCCACCCCCCAGCCCCCCACCCGGAGGGGGGGGGGAGATGGAGAATACAGCCCCGTCGGAAGTGGGATGAAGAATACACTCCCTTCAGAAGTGTATTCTCTGTTAAGGATGTTTTCCTCTGGAACGGATACATACACTCCCTCAGGGAGTGTATGTCCCGAAATAGAAAAGGAGGCTGAAAGTAATGGCAAGTTTTAAAGCAGGACGACTTGGAGAAGATATAAAAAGAGAACTTACTGCCATCATGCGTGAGCTGAAGGATCCTAGAATTGCGGAGTTTCTTACTATAGTAAGAGTCGATCTTTCAAACGATCTTTCACACTGCAAGGTGTATGTATCAAGCTTTGAGGGCATTGAAAAGGCTAAGGAGTCTGTAAAGGGACTCACAAGTGCTTCCGGATATATAA
>JAGDDO010000483.1 GCA_017848205.1 Oscillospiraceae bacterium
AGTAGACAGCCCTGTTGTTAAGCACAAGGCATGCCACGATACTACTGCAACTGTTTACAAGACAGACAAGAAGATGGACGTTGACGGCGGCTGGCATGATGCTGGTGACTACGGCAGATACGTAGTTCCGGGTGCAAAGACTGTTGCTGACCTCTTTATCGCATACAACGCAAACAAGGATCTCTTCGGAGACAAGACAGGTATTCCGGAAAGCGGAAACGGCGTAGCTGATATCCTCGATGAAGCACGTTTTGAACTCGAATGGATGCTCAAGATGCAGGACAGCGAATCAGGCGGCGTTTACCACAAGGTATCATGCGAGGGATTCCCTGGATTTGTAATGCCTGAAAAGGAAACAGACGCTCTTGTTATTGCTCCTATCTCAACAACAGCAACAGCTGACTTCTGTGCATCAATGGCAATGTCTTACACAAACTTCAAGGACATTGACAAGGATTTCGCTGAAAAGTGTCTTGCTGCCGCAAAGAAAGCATGGGATTACCTTGAAAAGAACCCTGACTTCCAGTGGGTAAACGTAAGCAAGGACATTACAACCGGTGACTACGGCGACAAGAAGGACAAGGACGAAAGATACTGGGCAGCAGTAGAAATGTACAATGCTACAGGTGACAAGACTTATGAAGAAGCTATCAATAAGGTTGGCGTTCAGACAGGTCTTGGCTGGGCTGACATGGGTACTTACGGCTCATTCACATATCTCTCAATGGATGCTTCAAAGCAGGATGCTGATCTTAAGGCTAAGGTAGAAGCTGCAGTTCTCAAGGAAGCTTCTTCTGCACTTGAAGATTCACAGGCAAATGCATACGGCGAAGCACTCGGCGGCTACTTCTGGGGCTGCAACATGGATGCTGCAAACAAGGGTATCCTCTTCTCAGTTGCTGAAAAGCTTGATTCTGCAAAGGGTTACAAGGCAGCAGCTGCTGAACAGATCAACTACCTCCTCGGTAAGAACCCGCTCGGTACAAGCTTTGTAACAGGCTTCGGTACAGTTGCTTCATCACATCCGCACCACAGACCATCTATCGCTCTTGAAAAGTGCGTACCTGGTATGGTAGTCGGCGGTCCTAACTCAGGTCTCGAAGACAACAAGGCTCTTGCATTCCTCGAGGACGCTCCTCCGGCTAAGTGCTACATTGATGATGCTGACAGCTACTCAACAAACGAAGTAACTATCTACTGGAACTCACCATTTACAACACTTCTTTCATATGTTCTTACAGATGCTTCAGGTGTATCAGCAGATCCGACAACTCAGCCTACAGAAGAACCAACAACAAAGCCAACAGAACAGCCAACTGACAAGCCTACAGATAAGCCAACAGCAGATCCGACAGCTACAACAGCTCCGAAGGTAACAACGGGTGATATTGATAACCACGGTGTAGTTGATATTACAGACGTATCATTACTTTCACTCTATCTTATCGGCGATAAGAAGCTCGATGATGCAGCATTAAAGGCAGCAGACGTTGACAGCGACGGAGAAGTTCGTCTTACAGACGCAGCAAGAATGCTCCAGTTCCTTTCAAAGAATATCACTTCTTTTGACGACTGATAACCAGAGTTTTTCATAATACTTAAAAATTCATGTGACCGGAAGGCTCAGGCTTTCCGGTCATTTTTGGTTTTATAATACATCGTATCCGTTTCTGCGATCTGTTAATCCTTTCCTTTTCGTCTTTACTTTAAGGTGATTTTGAAGTATAATATACTTAAGAAAACGCTGATTTATTCATAAATCAGCGTGGGGGTCGGGGCGAAGCCCCGCAAATCCCACCTCCGGAAATCCGGCGAAGCCGGATTTCCGATTTAATCAGTGTTTCCTTAATTGTTTGTAATAAGGAGTCAGAAATAAATGCTGTATATTATGAGACACGGAAGAACTGACTGGAACGATATGCACAAGCTTCAGGGCAGGACAGATATTCCGCTTAACAGTACCGGAAGGGAAATGGCTGAGAAAGCCCGTGAGGAATATAAGGATGTTCCGATTGACATCTGCTTCTGTTCGCCTCTTGTCCGTGCGAAGGAGACTGCTGAGATCGTTCTTAAAGGAAGAAATATACCGGTTATCACCGATGACCGTCTTAAGGAAATGTGCTTCGGCGAATTCGAAGTCTTTGAAAATTCTTTTTCCGATCCTTCTCTTCCTGTAAATATTATTTTCAGAAGTCCTGAAGAATACAGAGAATCGGTGGGCGGAGCTGAAACTTTTGAAGAACTGTTTTCAAGGACCGGTGAGTTTCTTGATGAGGTGATAAGACCTCTTATGGAACAGAAAAAGAATGTTCTTATCGTCGGTCACGGTGCAATGAACCTCAGTATAATAGGCAGGATAAATAATCTTTCCATAAAGGATTTCTGGACTCCGGGAATCGAAAACTGCAAAATGATAAAACTTAGTGAAACATGGAAGTGAAAGGCTTATGATACATTACTACTACGGTGACGGTAAAGGCAAAACTTCTTCAGCAAACGGAGCCCTTCTTCGTGCTGCAGGCAGCGGGATGAAATGTGATCTTGTGCAGTTTTTCAAAAACGGAACCAGCAGTGAGATAAAAGTCCTTAAGGATTTGGGAACAGATGTGTATTTCTGTGATTTTCAGAATATGCGTTTCTTCAGTAAGATGGACGATGAGGAACGTGCCTCTGTCATCCGTTCGCATAATGAAAATCTGAAAAAGGTTCTTAAAGGCAGTTATGATCTTATC
>JAGDDO010000052.1 GCA_017848205.1 Oscillospiraceae bacterium
AGTATTGCGATCTTCAGTTCGCGTATATCCTGATGCTCGGCAACGTCACCGGGCATTACGAATATGTTTTCGTCGATCAGTGTTTTATAAGCGGGAAGGTCTTTCGAGATCTTGATAGGCATTGTTTATGACCTCCTTTATGTCACTGAGAACGGATATTATCAGACTGCGTGTATCTTCTTTTCCTTGTCTGAATTCTTTCCGTCAACGCCGTACTTTTTGTTTCTTCTCTTTTCGAAGAACTTTACAGCGACCTGACCGAACTGAGCGTAGCTGAGAACATCTTCTTCCTGTTCAACCCATTCTGCGCATTCTTCACGGATAGTGTCAAGTTCTGACTTGAGAAGGTCTGCAGGACGGCATTCGATCGGTTCGTCGTCGCCGATTATCTTCTTTCTGAATTCAGGATCGATCGGGATAGGTGTCTTGCCGTATTCGCCTCTTACAACGCCCTTGAATTCCTTTGTTACTGTCTTGTAGCGTTCACCTGTAATTACGTTGAACACAGCCTGTGTACCGATGATCTGTGAAGAAGGTGTAACGAGAGGGATGCTTCCGGCATCTTTTCTTACACGCGGAACTTCTTCAAGCACTTCTGTAAGCTTTTCTTCCTTGCCTGCCTGCTTGAGCTGTGAAAGAAGGTTTGAAAGCATACCGCCAGGTACCTGGTAAATAAGTGCCTTTGCATCAACTGCAAGCATCTTAGGATCAATAAGACCGCAGTCAATATATTTCTTTCTGAGTCCCATGAAGTATTCACGGATCTCGCTTAAAAGCTTAAGATCAAGGCCTGTATCGTATTCTGTGCCCTGGAATGCAGCTACCATTGATTCTGTAGGAGCGTGTGATGTACCGTTTGCAAGCGGTGACATTGCTGTATCGATGTAGTCGCATCCTGATTCAACTGCCTTGAGGAGACACATTGATGCAAGACCTGATGTGTAGTGGGTGTGAAGCTGTACAGGAATGCTTACTGCCTTCTTGAGGTCAGCGATGAGTTCCTGCGCTCTGTATGGTGTGAGAAGAGCAGCCATGTCCTTGAGACAGATGGAGTGTGCGCCTGCTTCTTCTATCTGCTTTGCGTAGTTTACGTAGTATTCGTTTGTGAAAACGTCACCTGTTGTGTAGGAGATGGCAACCTGAGCGTGGCCGCCTTCCTTTCTTGTAGCCTTAATAGCTGTTTCGAGGTTTCTGATGTCGTTTAAGGCATCGAATATTCTGATGATATCCATACCGTTTGCCACGATCTTCTGAACGAAGTATTCAACAACGTCATCAGCGTAGTGACGGTAGCCAAGCATGTTCTGGCCTCTGAAGAGCATCTGGAGCTTTGTATTAGGAAGATTCTTTCTTAAAATACGAAGTCTTTCCCACGGATCTTCATCGAGGAAGCGGAGGCATGAGTCAAAAGTAGCGCCGCCCCAGCATTCGATCGAGTGGTAGCCAACCTTATCCATCTTGTCGAGGATAGGAAGCATGTCCTCGATAGGCATACGTGTAGCAAGAAGTGACTGATGTGCGTCACGGAGCACAGTTTCGGTAATACCAATTTTCTTTGCCATAATGAACCGCCTTTCCGTCCGCTTACTTGATAGTAGCGAGAGCGTCTGAAGCGTTTACTGTGTCGCCCTTCTTTGCGATAACGCTTGTTACAGTACCGTCGCAAGGAGCAACGATATCATTTTCCATCTTCATAGCTTCGAGAACCATGAGCACCTGGCCCTTTGTAACTGTGTCGCCTGTCTTAACCTTAACGTCAAGGATGTTGCCCGGCATAGGTGCAGTTACCTTTGTGCCTTCGCCTACTGCTGCAGGTGCAGCTGCAGGAGCCGGTGCAGCAGGCTTTGCCGCAGGAGCAGGAGCTGCTGCCTGAACAGGAGCAGAACCGTCTGTGATCTCTTCTACTGCAACGTCATAAGCTTTTCCGTTTACTGTAATATTAAATCTTTTCATAAAAAACTCCAGTTCCCCGCAGCTTTAAAATGAATAATACCGAATTATTCAGACTGCGGTATATTTATTTTAAAGTGGAAGATTATTGTGCTTCTTAGGAAGACGTGAAACTCTCTTGCCTGAAAGTATTTCAAGAGCTTCGGCAAGCTTTGTTCTTGTCTGTGCAGGTGAAATGACTTCATCGACAGCGTTTCTGTAAGCAGCCTTTTCAGCTGTTGCATATTCTGCGATGTATTCCTTTGCGAGTTCCTCACGCTTTGCTGCTGCGTTTGCTGCGCCTGCAAGCTTTTCATGCCAGAGGAATTCAACCGCTGTAACAGGAGCAAGCGGTGAGATAACTGCACTTTCATAAGCGAATGTGAAGTCTGCGTTTGCACCCTTGCTTGCGAGAGCTACGAAAGCAGGACCGTAAGCCTTGCCTGTAACGAGAGTTACCTTTGCTGTTGTAGCTTCAGCATAGGCACCTGCGAGCATTGTCATGTTTCTTACACTGCCTGCAGCCTCGCCTTCGCCGTCAAATCCTTCAGTGTCAACAAGAGTGATCACCGGAATGCCGAAAGCATCGCATGTTCTTACGAAACGTGCTATCTTTGCTGAGTCATCAGCTGTGAGCTTGTCCTTTGTTCTGTTTGTTGAAACTATACCGGCTGTGGATCCTGCCACTGTCGCAAGAGCTGTGTATGAAGCCTTTCCGAATCCTTCGTAAAGTTCGGTTACGGAATCGGCATCTGCTATATTGTTTACTGTATCAGAAAGAGCGTTTCCTGATGCAAAAGCATTTTCTTCGTATTCATAAACAGGAACGGCTGTAAGATTATTTTCAGGAATAAGTCTTAAAAGTTCCTTTGCTGCACTTACCGCTGCATCGTCATCATCACAGACAACTGCTGCAGTACCAGCCTTTGCTGCGTCTGCTGCTGTGCTCTTTCCGTTAGGAGCAACGTACAGTTCTGCGTCCTTTGTCATTACTACGAAATCAGCTGAGCATGCGAGCATTGCTGCACTTCCGGCACACACTCCGGCGATAACTGAGATCTGCGGAACAACACCTGAAACTGATGCTGCTGTACCGATCATTTCACCGTAAGCTGTAAGTGAATCAACAGTACCGTCGATAAATGCACCGTTTGAATCGTGAATACCTACTACAGGTCTGCCTGTCTTGGCAGCAAGTGAGTAGAGCTTTGCAATTTTCTGTGCATGAACTGTTCCGACCGCACCGCTGTTTACTGAATTATCCTGTGAAAAGGCATAAACCAGTGAACCGTTTACGTAACCGTATGCTGTAATGACACTTGCAAGGCTTTCCTTTTCCATTGATAACGAGCCGACTTCTGTATAAGCGCCGTCATCAAACAGAGCTGCAAGTCTTCTGCGTGCCGCGCTGTCTAAATTTTTCTCCGTCTGCATATGAAATTCCCTTTCTGAGATACTAAAATGTTGGAAATCAAGCGATCAATAATATTTTTCTTATATTGATCCAAACATTATAATCATAACATATTATTTTATTTTTTGCAATAGCATTACAGCTATATATTTTATCATAAACTGCTGTTATTAAAGTATGGCTCAGGCTGCCATTCCGGCAGAACCGCAGCCACGGAAGATGAAAAATACGCGTTTAAACCACTTTTATTTGTCTTCACCGCAGGCATTTCTTATTGCTCTGAGCTCCTCGGCTGTGAGTTCGCGGTATGTGCCCGGCTTGAGCATTCCGAGTTTTACAGGACCTACGCTTATTCTTCTGAGTCTTGCAACTTCAAGGCCTACGCCTTCGCACATCTTTCTTATCTGGCGGTTTCTTCCCTCGTGGATAGTTATAAGAAGAACCACTCTTCCCTGTTCCTTTGTAAGGACATTGATAACTGCCGGCTGTGTCTTGTGGCCGTCTATCACCATGCCAGATGACATTGTTACCAGCTGGTCGTCAGTAATGTCAGGGCGGACAGTAACACGGTATGTCTTTGCAAGATGTCTCGAAGGATGCATAACGCTGTTAGCAAAGTTTCCGTCGTTTGTAAACAGAAGAAGTCCTTCGGAATTCTTGTCAAGTCTTCCTACCGGATAAACACGCTCGTTCACTCCTTCAAGAAGATCCATAACGCACTTTCTGTCGAGTTCATCCGATACAGTGGTAACATAGCCGCGTGGCTTGTTGAGCATGAGGTAGATGAAATTCTTCTTTTTCGGCCTGTATATCCTTTCGCCGCATACTGTGATCTCATCCCTGAAACCGGCCTTGTCACCAAGCTTAGCCGGATGTCCGTTCACCTTCACCTTACCGCGTTCGATATATTCCTCAGCTTTTCGCCTTGAGCAGTAGCCGCTGTCTGCTATTATTTTCTGAAGTCTTATAAGTTCCATAAGATCGTTCCTTTCATCCGGACATGAGCAGCCCGCTTCAGCCTTAATACTGCTGACAGCGGACACAATTCGTAAATACCTATATAGAAATAATTATATCATGTTACAAAGCAATGGTCAATGAAAATTTTGAATGCAAAGTCTCAGCCTGTTCCTGTCTGCACTGTTCTGACCAGCGCTTTCCCGTATACCGCACTTGAAATAAAGATGTGATTATGATATAATATCTTATCGTCTGTTCAATACAGACATAAAATAATCAAATTAAAGGAGATAAGAAAATGAAAAGACAAATGGCTATTATTGCTGTCGCTTCGACAATAGCTTTAATGCTGGCAGGATGCGACTCATCCTCAGCCAAACCAGATCAGAAAAATGAGAAGGATGCTGAGATCACTCTGATTGCGAAGAATGAGCCAGTCGAAGAAGGAGAAAAAGAGCAAGAACCTTCCGAACAGGTTGAGCCTGAAGAACAAAAATCCGAAGAAAATCAAACTACCGAAGAAAAGAAAACTGAAGTACAGACTGAAACTGAAAATTCAGTCACCGGTGAAGCAGAAACAAAAGATAATAAAGAATCTGATTCAGACAGTACAAAGCCTTATGAATATCCGGAAGATATTGCGGAGGGCGCATCTGTCGTTGAGCACAGTGACGGAAGCCTTACGCTGACTGTCGAAAACGGTGAAATGAGTGTTGATTTTCCGCCGGAGTGGAAAAACCATTTTACTGTAATAAAACGCTCAGATTCTAAAAACGGTGATATCGAATATGATATACGCAGTAAAACAACTTACACACCGGAAAGTGATCATACTACTCTGATCATTGCTCTTATAAAAGAAGAAGGCTTCTATGTAAATGCTGTTTATCCGCCTGTCGGTTATTCAAACGGAGGTTACTGGCATATATACATGCGTTCAGATAACGACTGGAATCTTGATAATCCTCAACAGGCTGAAGAATCGGAAATCATTCATAAACACTTAAGAGACTATGTCCTAAGATCATTCCGCAGCCGTTCAGACTCAGGCGAAATGAAAAGAGAATTCCCTATAGTTGAAAAAGCAGTCGGTCATGTACAAACAGACTCAAATTCTCATAAACCGTATTGTGGTTATTCACTCGAATCCATTCTTTCAGGCGGTGATCTCGTAAATGTCTGGGATGTTGAGGACGGATGGCATGTAACTGCTACAGATGCCGTGTACGATTCTTACAATGTATACATCAACTGTTACGACACTGATGACGGAGACAAATACGGCTGGATATCATTCTGGAACCTTATTTTTCCGGATAACATCGGATAAACTTATTTATAATTTAATCACAAATCCGGCTTCTCCGGATTTGCAGCAGAAGGTATGACGAGGCTTCGCTTCGCACCCCTGTGATGATTTATAAATCAGCGTTTTCTTAAACTTTAAAGCAGATCAGCATATCGCGGCTCACGTATTTACTGAAACCAGATATGCTGATTTTTTATTAATAAACGAAAAAAGCTGACCGTAAAATGGTCAGCTCTATCTTGACATGTTATAAAGTTCGCCCTGTTTCTGGAGCAGGAATGAGCATATCTCATCCTCGCGGCCTGCAGGATTGTCAAGGCGCGCGATGTAGCCCATGCCTTCAGCTGAAGTCCCGGGTCCGCGGCGGATAACGGTGCATATTATCTCCATGTATTTTCTCCGGCCGAGATCAAGAGTGAAC
>JAGDDO010000484.1 GCA_017848205.1 Oscillospiraceae bacterium
CACCAAGAGAAGACACTCCGTCTTCCGCATGAAAATAAAATGTAAACGAATCAATTATATCGCCAGGCTCGGCTAATTTATCAAGATCGATCTTGAATGTTTTCTTGCTGTTCTTGTCAAGTGTTGTGTCAAGACCGGTAAGTTCGCTGTCACTCTCACTTAAAGAAAGCACCTGCGGACTGATTTGTCCGGGAGTAGTCTCGGCCTCTGCTTTCGTTTCGGGTACATCCCATACTTCTGACGGGCGTGTGACCTCTGTAACACTGGTATTATCGATAACAGGTGTATTATCACCATCTTTATTACCGCTTCCGAAAGTGCAAGCAGAATAAAAACCAGAAGGCCTGCTGTCATGATCAGGAATATGACAATTACTAACGTTCGTTTTCCTTTTGAATTATCTTCGTTCACTGAGTTTTTCTCCCTTCATATATACCAATACGATTAATATTGAAAAAAAACATATTTTGTGGTATCATTTTAGTATCAACTTTACTGAAAGGAAAATGACTTTTTCAAAGTCTGTGATTCTCGTAATGCATAGTATTAGTTACAAAGTTGCGCTGGGAGGAATAATCTCCTCACTGTGTCTTGTCTGCATGTTTCTTACCGGTGTTTTTCCGGTACTTTATATTACCCTTCCTATGGCTGCCGGTATTCTCATGATGATCATGTCAGCCGAGATAACACCCTCATGGGCGTATCTTACCTTTCTTGCAACAGGTATACTATCAATGTTCGTTACCTTTGACAAGGAATCGGCACTGCTTTACATACTGCTTTTCGGTCACTATCCGGTGACAAAGCAGTTTCTGGATAAAATAAAGCTGTCTTTGTTCAGAGTCATAATAAAACTTATCATATTCAACGCATGTCTTCTGACTGAATTCTGGATCACCGTAAATGTTCTCGGCATAACTGAATTCTATGAAGAAATGCTTGAAAAAGGAAAGCCTTTTATAATAATGACAATTCTTCTCTTAAACTTCGTATGTTTCAGCTACGACTACAGTCTTAAAGGAGTACTTTTGTTTTACTCACAAAAGATCAAACCTAAATTACTCCGTAACAGGTAACTCCACTTCTGCGTTACCCACTTTTTCAATAAGGTCACTTACCTTTTTTTTATGAAGCGCTGCATAAAGCAGTGCTTTTTTCATTTCACCCTTTACAACATAATGATCCGTAAGCCCTGCAATACGGTCAATGTGCTTTATGTCTTTTTCAAATTCCGCACCGTTTCCTGAAAGGATCAGAAGACCGCACTTATAGAAAACAGTATCTGCTTTCAGAAGGTCATTAGACGCGAACACAACTCTGTTTATCACCTCAGCGGTGATCTTTTCTGAAATAATCAATGTACTCACCCTATTCCTTGTTTTCGATCATTTTCTGAACTGATCTGATCTTCATTTCAGCCATGCTGTGAAGCAGATTAGGAAGCTGCCTGTGGAAATAATCATCTATCACAATAGTGAATTCAGTGATTACATTGTTCCTGTTGAGTACTTCCTTGTATTCCAGTTCAGTCTTGCCGGAAGCAAGTCTTTTGTGATCAGCAAATACTTTTTCAAATAAAGCTGTGACATATTTCTTTACCATATCACTTTCCTCGTCGAGTCTGAAACTCAGAAGTTCAGCTATATAGTCAAGATAAAAGTCACTGATCTCACCCAGAATATCAGAATCGCCGCTTAAATACATGTCTCTGAAGTCAATAATGAATGAACCGATTATATCATCAGTATCGATAGGCAGCGAACTGAATTCAAAGAGCTTTAAGTACCGTGAAAACTCAGTCGGATTATTTATTGAAAAATAATGCTCGTACGTCCTTTCAAGAAAAGTTTTGAAATGGATGTCAAACCTCATGTCAACACGGTACTTTGCGCCCTTAAGTTCTTTTCTGTACTTACGTTTTATGTACCTGAGATTATCAGGCCTTACAGTAAACACATCAGCCTTGTCGGAACCGGCAAAATATTCAAAGATATCAACGCCGTAGCTTCCGAATTCCGAATAAGCCTCTGCAATTATCCTTTCGGATCTTTCTATGTCGGTATAACCGGCACGTCTTTTCTCATTATAGAGAACAACATCAACGTCTGCATTTTTTGCTGAGCCGATAGTTTTTTCAATAAGATATCTTAAATTCTCTTTCTTGTACGGAAAATCAGCAAATATAATCGCCTTGCCAATTTTTATATTTTCCTGATCAGTAAAAACAGATTTTAGATCTATTCCGGACACCGGGAACTCGAGTATTCTTCCGTCTTCAACTTTTGAAGTATACACGAGCACCTTCCTGTCGTCCGTGATCACTGTTTCCTGCTCGGAATGGATAAAAATATAGCTTACATTAATTTTCAGAGAATTGGAGTCTATCAGATGTCCGTCAGGCATAAGCTCCTGCGCAAAACGATACCTTACGTCGTCACCAAGGCAGATTATAAAATTATTACAGCTGATATTTTTCATGAATTATACTCCCCTGCGTGTATTCTGATTTCTGATCATGAAAAGACAGTTTTACTGCCGTTTATCAGATCGCTATCCTGTCGCTGCTCTGATTACAGTTAAGAGATCTC
>JAGDDO010000485.1 GCA_017848205.1 Oscillospiraceae bacterium
AATCCTGCGTCTTATACTTCATAAGTATGTCGTAGATCTCAAGCCTGTGTTTAAGAGCGAAGATGATATTGTCGGCGTATCTTCCCGACCTATACTCCTTTGCCTGATAGCGGATAGCAGCGATATTGTCAGTAGCGATGTCATATGAAGCCTTGTATTCGTCCATAAGAGCGTCGATCTCAGCTTCAGTTACCTTTGACATTTCCTTTACGAGATCGCCTGTAGCCCAGGTGTTTACCTGCCAGCCGAACTTCTTCTGAGCTTCTACCTTGTCGCCTTCAGTAACGGCAACGTCACGCATGTTGTCGCCGAAACGCATTACTCTCATTTCCTTTGAGAATGCAGCACCGACGGCAGTTCTCATCCATGAAGCAAGTCTCTGCTGAACGTCTTCATCCTTCCAGTAGCCTGCGATGATCTTTCTTGCGCTGCGGAGTCTTGCTCCGATGAATCCGTGTTCTCTGTCGCCGTGAGCAGCCTGGTTGAGGTTCATGAAGTCCATGTCGATCTCTTCGTTCGGGATCTCACGGTTGTACTGTGTAGCAAAGTGGCACCATGGTTTCTGAAGTTCGTTCAGTCCGTTTATCCACATCTTGCTTGGCGAGAAAGTGTGGCACCATGTGATAATGCCTGCGCATTCATCTCTATAGTTAGCTTCCTTTATAACGGATGTGATCTCGTCACTGCTCTTTGCTGTAACTTTGTATTTTACAGGGAAAGGAAGCTTTGAAGAAAGATGAGCTGCCATTTCCTCTGCTCTTTTTGCTACTGTATCAAGTACATCTTCGCCGTAGAGAAGCTGTGAACCTACTACAAACCAGAATTCGTATTTTTTCATTACTATTATCTCCTTTTACAATGAATTTACTGCGGTACGTTCAACATCGAGCAGATTTCTGTAGCTTTCCATGTATTTGTCAAAGCCCTTTACATCGGCTTCGTCAGGAGCCATAACAGAAACTTCCGTGTTTTTGAAAACAATGTCATTAAGGAACTGCTCGAGGGTTCCGCATTCTTCCGCGCAGAGCATAAATGCTGCCAGAAGAGCCATGCCGTAAGGGCCGCCTTCACCGGCTGTCTTCATAACAGTTACCGGAGCATTGCAGGCCGCAGCAAGATATTTCTGACCAACTACCGGAGTTTTGAAAAGTCCTCCGTGACCGGTAAGTGAGTTTATTTTTACACCTTCACCGGCAAGAATGTCCATACCGGTTTTAAGCGTCGCGATCGTTGAGTAGAGCATCGATCTGGTCAGATTGGCGAGTGTGAAACTGCTTTCAGCGTTTCTGATCACCATAGGACGGCCTTCGTCAAAATGAGTTATGCTTTCACCTGCAAGGTAATTGCATACCATTACTCCGCCGCAGTCAGCGTCGCCTTCAAGGCTTTTTTCGTAAAGCTTTGTAAAAAGGTTACCTGTATCGTCGTTTCCGCCGAACAGTGAAACTGTTTCACCGAGTATCTTTACCCAGGCGTTCATGTCATTGGTACAGTTGTTGCAGTGTACCATTGCCACCGGTTTTCCTGTAGGAGTGGTGACCATGTCGATTTCAGGATAAACACGGCTTAAAGCCTTGTCGAGTACGATCATTGAGAATACTGAAGTGCCGGCTGATACGTTTCCTGTACCAGGAGCAACAGCATTTGTTGCTGTCATGCCTGTTCCGGCATCTCCTTCAGGAGGCGCAAACGGAATGCCTGCTTTCAGTTTGTTTCCGAGGAGCTTTGCGCCTTCTTCAGTAAGCTTTCCGGCTTCTGTTCCGGCTGTGAGTACCTTCGGAAGAACTTCGCGTATTCTGATCCCGCATTTCTTTTCTGCCATAAGGCTGTCGAATTTGTCGAGCATTACGCTGTCGTAGTCAGACTTTTCGCTGTCTATCGGGAAAATACCGGAGGCTTCTCCGATACCCACTGCATTTACGCCTGTCAGTCTGTAGTGAACATATCCTGCAAGTGTGGTTATATGCGCAAGACGCGGAATATGTTCTTCTTTGTTAAGAACAGCCTGATAAAGGTGAGCAATGCTCCAGCGCTGCGGAATATTGAATTCAAAAAGTTTCGTAAGTTCATCAGCAGCTTCACCGGTTATTGTGTTCTGCCATGTACGGAAGGGAACGAGAAGGTTCCAGTCCTTGTCGAAAGCAAGATAACCGTGCATCATTGCTGAAATACCGGCTGCGTCCACTGATGAGACATCTGCTTTGTCCAGAGCTTCATTAAGCCCTTTCCATACTTCTTCAAGATCGTAAGTCCAGATCCTGTTTATGTATGAGCTCTTCCAGGTGTAGTCGCCGGATGATACCGGTTCAAAACTGCTGTCGATGACAGAAGCCTTTATTCTGGTGGAGCCCAGTTCAATGCCGAGGCATTTGTTAAATTTGTTTTTAATGCACATACTACAACTCCTGTTCTCAGTGGCTTGATTTGTTTTTCCTTGAGAGAACAACACTCTGGATAACGATGAAGAGACAGATCATTGAAGCAACAGTTATGTTTGTCCACCATGCGTCGTCAAGACCAAGTGAAGCAACGATATTCTTGATCGTACTGAGTGACATTACACCAAAGAGAGTGCCTATGATGTTTCCTGAACCGCCTGAGAGCATTGTACCGCCAATGATAGATGATGCGATGGCGTTCATTTCGGCACCGCTGGCATGTGAAGGGGAACCTGATCCTACGTGGAGGAAGTATACAAATCCGCCTATGCCTGCGAGGAATCCGCAGATAAGGTAAGCGAAGAATTTTGTACGCTTTACGTTGATACCAAGCATGTTTGCACTCTGTGCATTTCCGCCCACTGCGTATAAGCTTCTGCCGAGACGGAACCATTTTAAGAGAATGAAGAGCACTGCAACGGTAAGAAGTGCAACAACTACACCGATCTCGATATAAGCAGGAATGAAAATTCCTTTTTTGTTGTATGATCCGATACCCGGAAGAAGTATTCTTGTATCCTTGAGAGCTTTGAACTGCGGATTCTCAACGTTGAACTGTGTGCTGTTGACAATAGTCGTGAGACCGCGGGCAAAGAACATACCTGCAAGAGTAACGATGAACGGCTGTACATCAAGATAAGCTATCAGCACACCCTGGACAAGTCCGAAAAGGAGACCGATGCCGAGGGCTATCAGGATGGCCGTAAACACATTTCCGCCGTTGAAGTCAAGGTGAACTGCACAGCACATACATACGAGTGATGTGACAGCACCTACTGAAATGTCGATACCGCCTGTGATCATTACAAGGCTCATTCCGCATGAGATTATGATGAGAGCGGCGTTTTCATTGAAAATATTTAAGAATGTCTGAGGCTTTGTAAAACCTCCGCCGAGCATTGTTACTGCACATGAATACATTACCACGAATACTGCAATAGTAATTATAAGAAGCAAATTTGAATCAGTTAATCTCTTTTTCATTTAATTTGCCTCCTTTGCAGTGAAGTTTTTCTTCAGATCAGCCAGCTTTTTGCGTACTACCGGTGCACTGAGGACAACGAGTATGATTACTACGATAGCCTTGTATGCCGGAAGGGCAGCTGAAGGAACTTCAAACTTGTAAAG
>JAGDDO010000486.1 GCA_017848205.1 Oscillospiraceae bacterium
GACTGGTGATTTTTCCGTAACCGTTTGCCACAGGCCAGCCGAATCCGCTTGAATAGGTAGGTTGTGATGACGGAGCGGGAGCCTGAGCTTCAGTTGAAGGTGCTACCGGCTCTTCCTGCTTCGGAGCTTCTGTTGCCGGTTCAGTTGAAGGCGGAGTCTCTGCTTCAGGGGCTTCAGTTGTAGGTTTTTCATTGTTTTCGGCTGCGCGTTTTGATTCTTCAGCAGCACGTCTTGATTCTTCAGCAGCTCTTTCAGCACGGCGTGACTCTTCGGCGCGTCTTGATTCTTCCGCACGTCTTGATTCCTCGGCCCTGCTTTCCGCTTCAGACGCAGCAATGGATTCAGACTCTGAAACCGATACTGATACGCTGACCAGATGTTCAGCGATCATACGTTCAAATTCTTCCACCTGTGAAGCGAGTTTCTTGATTTCTTCCTCTTCTTCCGCCATTGCTTTCTGACGCTCTTCTATGCTTTCGTGGATCTCTGATTTTACACCGTCAAGCTTGTCCAGTTCTTCCTGAGTGGCAGTGTAGTCTTTTCCCAGTTCTTCGAGAGCCTCAGTGAATTCATTTTTCTTTTCCTTTTCTGATTCAAGGTTGCCCTCAAGCATTTCCTGTTCAGCTTCAAGGGATGCTTTCAGCTCTTTGAGCTTGTCGATCTGCTCCTGAATTGTTTCAATGAGGTTGTTGTCGTGCTCTGCCACCTTTGCGATAAGTTCAAATTTTGCGAGCATATCGTAGAATGAAGATGAGCCTGAAAGTATCGATGAAATATTATCACCCGATGCCATGTATGAGGCACGTATTCTTTTCTTGAGAACAGCGACGTTTTCGTCGATCTGAAGATCGGCATCCTTGATGCTTGCTTCAGTCAGATTTATCTTCCGGACGTTCTCGCTGATCTCGTCATCGAGTTTGTCTATCTGACCGGAAACGTAGTCAATGTTCTGACTCTGGAGTTCCATTTTTTCAGTCAGAGCATTTCTGTATTCGAGCTTTACGCTTTCATCAGCCTCAACGTCTTCGTATTTAGACTGATATTCTTCAATTTCCTTCTGAAGTTCTGCTATATGTTCCCTGTTTTCTGTTTTGAGTTCTTCGAGTTCGCTTATTGATTTTTCAGCCTCAGCCGGAGAAAAGGCTGTGACCGGAGTATAACAGAATGATGATAATGACATTACCGCCGACAATGAAAATGCGGCAGCGATCTTCATGTGATTCTTATTATTCAAATGAAAAATCCTTTCTGCAATTCGTTCCCCCGAAAGCCTGTCCCCATATAATCATTGATAAGTATTGCTTACTTTGTGACTTTTTCAAAATCACTTGCCGGATGTTTGCATATCGGGCAGATGAAATCCTCCGGCAGTTCCTCGCCGACATATTCATATCCGCAGATAACGCATCTCCAGATCGTCTGTCCGTCAGCTGTTTTTCCGACTGCTTCAGGCTTCGGTTTTATGTTCGCAAAGTAGTATTCATATGTTGCTGACGGGAGGTCGCTGAAGAATTCACCGTCAGACGGGATACCTACAAACAGAATGTGGCTTCCGAGGTCGATCTCTTTGATAACTGAGACCGAGAAAAATGCGTTTGTACCTTTTGTGACAGCCATACATCCGTTGGCTGTACGTTTGCAGTCGTTATATCCTGCAAATTTGTCAGTGTCGCGTCCGCTCTGAAAACCGAAATGTTTAAACAGGTCAAAGGTCGCGCTCTGGTCAATAACAGAAATATTGAAGCGCTTTGCCTTCTGTATCATCTCACAGGTGTAGTTTGCCTTGTTTACTGAAATAGAAACAGCATTCATCTCAGTTGCTACCTGACAGGCTGTATTGATGATGCATCCGGTATCTTTTCCTTCGAAGCTGGTAGTTACAACAAACAGTCCGTAGCTTATTTTCTGAAGTATTTTAGTGTTCATGTTTTTTCTCCTCGTCCTTTTTCGTTTTACGTTCTTTATATTATAACATACATACTTTGAAATATCTACTGGTTTTTAAAGGCAGTAAAAGGGGATAATTGTCTGTCATAAACAGAAACCGCCTTCGTGTATGAAGGCGGTTTCTGCTTTAGAAATGAATTTTTATAATATAAAGACTGAATTAATATCTGAAGAAAACTGAGTTTACACTGTCGTGTAAGCTCCGTGATATTCCGGACGTCTGTCTGAC
>JAGDDO010000487.1 GCA_017848205.1 Oscillospiraceae bacterium
AAGAGAAAAGGATCCGGACAGAACACCTGTAGTGGTTTTCAGCGAGGAACACAGCCATGCGACTGAACAGCTGCTCTACTGTGATGACTGGAAAACAGCAGTTAAAGGTATCAGACACATTGTTTTTATAGATGATGAAGTAACCACAGGAAAAACAGTTCTTAATTTCATAGATGCTCTTAAGGAATATGATGATCTTCCGTTTGGCGTAAAATTTACAGTTTGTTCTATTGTAAACGGCATGTCAGCGGCAACGGAGGAACAGTTCAGAGAAAAAGAAGTTGACCTCTGCTGGCTTGTAAAGATAAAGGCCGAACCGGATTCAGACGAAACTTATACCTTTGATCCGGCAGTGAAAAAGAGAACTTCGAAATACAAACTTACCGAAAAACATATAGGCGGTAAAATGGATCCGAGAACAGGAGTCAAGTCAAAGGATTACAAGAGAGCGTGTTCTGTGCTTTCAAAGGAGATCCTTAAAGAACTCGGACCTGTGAACGGACTTAACATAGCCGTTATCGGTACTGAAGAGTGCATGTATCCGGCAATTATTACTGCAATGGCTCTGATCCGGTGCAAGTGTTCTTCGGTTGTAACACATTCAACTACAAGAAGTCCTATAGTTCCTGAGACATTCAGGGATTATCCGCTTGTATCAAGATATCAGGTGGACAGCTTCTATGAAAAGGACAGAAGGACATTTATCTATAATTCTGACCAGACTGAATACGATCTTGTTGTTGTTGTGACTGATTCTGAAAACGAAGATTATGATTTTGCATCATTCGCTGATGCTTTTTCACTTTCGAAAAAATTCGTTCTTTTTAGGTGGGTGAAGTAAAATGCGTTCATCCTACAGTGAAGAGGACGTAACAATACTTCTTAAGGATATTACCGGACTGGTCGAGCCGCTTCCGTCTGAAGTAAGGGAAAAATTCATTCAGTCAGGCACTCACTACTGCGAGATGCTTCCTCTTGAATACAAGCCCGGTGAAAAATACTTTGCTTTGTATAAAGAAGCACTGAGGAAATATTCCGGCGAGACAGGAAGAGCAGCGGCCGTCGTTTCTGAAAAAATAAAGAAACGCTATGGTAATAATATCGTACTCGTTTCTCTTGCCAGAGCTGGTACGCCGGTGGGGATAATCATAAAACGTTATCTTAACAGAAAATATCCGAATATCAGCGTTTTCCATTATACCATTTCCATAATCCGCGGAAAGGGCATTGATCACAATGCTATGAAGTATATTCTGGAAAGACATGCTGCATCGGACATCTGTTTCGTGGATGGATGGACGGGTAAAGGCGCAATACTTGACACACTTAAAAGAGAACTTTTGGCGTATCCGGGCGTTTCCTCTGAACTTGCTGTTCTTGCAGATCCGGCTAACATAACTGAGCTTTCGGGGACCAAGTCAGATTTTCTGATCCCGAGTTCCTGTCTTAACTCAACTGTATCGGGACTTATGAGCCGTACATTTCTCCGGTCAGATATAATCGGCGAAAACGACTTTCACGGTGCTGCATACTACGGGGAACTAGAAAAGGAAGATCTTTCAGGTGAGTTTATCGATACTGTGATAAATGCTATAGATTTCAGTCAGGATTACGCAAATACGAGTTTTGATGACTGTAAAGTTACCGGACTTGACGAAGTAAAAAAGATACAGAAAGACTTCTGCGTGGATGATATCAATCTTGTGAAACCAGGTATAGGCGAAACCACCAGAGTACTTCTGAGACGTGTACCGTGGAAAATACTTGTAAATGATCCTGATGACAAGGATTATCTTGCTCACATTTTCAGACTTGCTGAAGAAAAGAATGTTGAGGTAATAAAGTATCCTATGGTACGCTACCGTGCATGCGGCATTATAAAAAAACTTGCTGATACTTAAGAGGTGATAACCGATCATACTGTTTGCTTCTGATCTTGACAACACTCTTATACATTCATACAAAAGAGCGGCCGAAACTGATGTGTGCGTGGAGTACAAAGAAGAAAAAGCTCTGTCATACATGACACCCTACGCACTTGATCTTCTGAAAAAGCTCAAAAACCGCAGTGAATTTATTTTCGCTCCGCTTACTACCCGTTCTTCCGAGCAGTATGAGCGCATCAGATTTTTTGATGACGGACCCCCGGAGATCGCTCTTGCGGCCAACGGCGGCATACTATATATCGACGGCAAGGCTGATGAGGAATGGTTTGAAGAGTCAAAACGGATGATTTCCGGTTGTCAGGAAGAATTTCAAAAAGGGAAGAACTTTCTTGCCGGTGACAAAAACGTGTATTTTGAGATACGCACAGTGGATGAGCTTTTCGTTTTCACTAAATCATCAGAT
>JAGDDO010000488.1 GCA_017848205.1 Oscillospiraceae bacterium
TCGTCATAGCCGGAAGGTGAAAATATTGTTACTCCCGGAACGGATGTCAGCATAGGCACGTCGAAAACGCCCTGATGTGTCTCACCGTCCTCGCCTACAAATCCTGCTCTGTCTATTCCTATGACCATGTGACATCCCGAAAGAGCTGCGTCGTGAACTATCTGGTCATAGGCACGCTGAAGGAATGAGGAGTAAACTGCAAATACAGGTACCATTCCCATACTTGCAAGACCTGCGCAGTATGTGACTGCATGCTGTTCCGCAATACCCACGTCGAAAAATCTTTCCTTGTACTTTGCCGCAAAGAACTGAAGTCCTGTTCCGTACTTCATTGCGGCAGTAACAGCACAGAGTTTGTCGTTTTCACCTGCAATGGCTGCAAGTTCGCGGCCGAACTCAGATGAGAATGAATCAACGCTGCTTACCTCAGGGTTTCCTGTGGCTATGTCAAAGCGCGGAATACCGTGATATTCGCCCGGATTCTTTTCCGCAGGAGTGTAGCCCTTGCCCTTTATGGTGTTTACGTGTACAAACACCGGTTTGTGCATGGCCTGTGCTACCTTAAGAACTTCCTCAACTGCTTCAATGTCATGTCCGTCAACCGGTCCGAGATATTCAAAGCCAAGATCCTCGAACATCGTGTTGCTGCCCTTAAGGACTGCTCCCTTGATAGCTGACTTGGAAGCGCTGAGCACCTTGCTTATCGGCTGACCAACGACCGGTGTCTTCTTAAGCACCTGGTCAACGGCATTCTTGGTGTTCATATATCCTTCCTTGTTTCTGATGGCAGAAAGATATTTTGCAAGAGCACCTACGTTCTTGGAAATGGACATGCCGTTATGGTTCAGGATAACTATAAGGTTACTGTGACTCTTTCCGGCGTTGTTGAGTCCTTCGTAAGCCAGACCGCCTGTAAACGCACCGTCACCGATAACTGCGACTGCATGATTATTCTTATTTTCAAGTTTCATAGCCTCGGCAATACCGCAGGCAACTGAGATCGATGTACTGCTGTGACCGCTTACGAATGCATCATGTTCCGATTCATTCGGTTTAGGAAAACCTGAAATGCCGTTTTCCTGTCTGAGGGTGGAAAAGCGGTCGAGTCTTCCGGTAAGGATCTTGTGTGTATATGCCTGGTGTCCGACGTCCCATACGATCTTGTCGTCAGGCGAATTAAAAACCCTGTGAATAGCAAGTGTCAGTTCCACTACACCAAGGTTCGAGGCAAGATGTCCGCCGTTCTTTGAAACAGTTCTTATAAGAATGTTTCTTATATCTTTACACAGATCCCTGCATTCTTCAATGGAAAGGTCCTTAAGCCCTCCCGGAAGATCGATCTTCTCAAGTTTAGTTTCGTTCATTTTAATTCAACTGCCCTTTATTTTATCGGGAAAAGAAATCCGACAAGCAAACCTACAACGGCGCCTCCCACTACTTCGATCGGGGTGTGGCCGAGGAATTCATTAAGTTCCTTTATGCCGACCTTTTCTGAATTTTCTTCCCTTATTCTGAAATTAAAAAGTCTGTTTATCGTATTAAGTTCCTTAGCATGGAGACCTGCAGCGTGTCTCACGTTAAGTGCATCGTAGATGACAACCGCTGAAAAGACTGCTGCTATTCCGAAAACAGAAGAATGAACTCCGTCAATCCGTCCTGTTGTCACAAGTGCGGCAATGACCATAGCAGTGTGTGAGCTTGGCATTCCGCCTGCACCTATCATTCTTTCACATGCTATTTTTTTGTTCTTTACTGCATGGATCAGAGTCTTCAGTATCTGAGCCACAAACCATGAAGACGCACTGATCACTAAAATATTGTTAAACATAAAA
>JAGDDO010000489.1 GCA_017848205.1 Oscillospiraceae bacterium
AATATCCATCAGGTTATATGTGCAGTTATACAAAGAGAATATCCGGTTTAAACAAATTACATTCTACGGATGTTATAATATATGAAAGCTTTCAAAATAAGGGGTGATTCCTATTAATACAGATGAGCTGGAACGTTTGATCCGACGGACAGGCGAAGGCGATAATGATGCACTTGAAACTCTTTATCTGGAGATGAAAGACGGCATTTTCGGACTCGCACTGATGTACACAAAATCGTTCAGTGATGCTGAGGATATAGTTCACGATACATTCCTTGCAGTATGGAGAAGCTCATCTGAATACAGAAAAGGAGCTCCCAAAGCGTGGATAATGAAGATCGCAAGGAATATTTCGCTTACTTATCTGAAAAAACAGAGCAGAAGCAGGGAACTCGATGAAAATTTAGCTTCCGAAGATTTTCGCGAGAGATCAGAGGGTTCCGTAATGCTTGTGAATCTGCTTAAACATTTGAATGAGACCGAGAGGGAGATAGTAATGCTGCACGCACATGGATTTACTCATGAGGAGATAGCAAAAATAACGGGCAGACCCGGAGCGACTGTCCGCTGGAAATACAGCAACGCTATAAAGAAACTGTCGGAAATATCCGGAGGCGAAAGATAATGAATGAAAAAGATATCCTCACTCAGATAAGAGATGAGTGCAGATCATTTTCACCAGATAATTTTGAAAGAATAAAGGAGAGCATTTCAGATAATTACGAAAATGCAGAGGTAATTTCAGCTCCGGAAGGGGTTAGGTTTAACAGAAATATTATTATAAGATTTGCGGCGACAGCGGCAGTGCTTTTCTTTCCTGTTGCTTTTACTGTACGTTATTTTGCAGATCATTCTGCTGATAACGGAGGCAATGATTCAGAGATAAGTGTTCCGGCGGTTTCGGTATCGGAAACCTTTGCAGTGAGTGAAGTGACAAAGGAAACACTGACACCTCTTGAAACAACGGTTTACCAGACTGTTTATGAAACGGTTCTTTCCAAAACGCCGATATCTGAAAGTGAAGCAATAGGTGAAACTTATCAGAGTGAGAGTGTTTTACAGCAGGCGGAAACCGAAAATGTGACTGAAAAGCCTGCGGAAACTGAAGCACCGGTACCGGAAACAACACTTAGACTGCAGGAAACTGAAGCCGAAAAGGTAACGGAAACGGAAGTAACAACAGTTACCGAGGAACCGGTACCTTCAGCCGAACAGGGTGACGGATCTGCCGCTCCTTCAGGTACAGCAGTCAGAGAATCATTTATTTCCGAACTTATGCTGGTGCCGGGATTTACAGACAGGATCTACCGTATAAAATACGATGCTTCAAAGGCTGACGGAAGCACTGCGGTTTACAGTGTATCGGGAAGAAACTACAGAGTTGAGTCACCGGCTGCTTATACTATCTGCATTTATGACGTGATAATCTATGGTTATGATTACTTTGACTTTTTAAACAAAGGTGATTATTTTCTGAAAAAAGAATATGAGTACACCACCGATGAGTATTTTGCACTCGATGAACAGGTGCTCACCATGGAAGAACTGATCTCTTCAGGTTTTGAAGCGACAGAAGAATAAGGGAGGAATATGAAATGAAAACAAGAAAAATTACAGCACTTCTTGCAGCAATCGTCATGACTGCCGGTCTTACCGGAAATATGTATGCAGGTGCCGAGACGGATGCCGGTAACGACGGAGCAGATTTTTCCGTGGAACGCAGTTATATATACTCATGGCCGGGCGATGACGGAAGTTACGCCGTGCTTTCCGGTGCGATAACATCGGATGACAGTATATTTGCGATAAAGCCGGTTTACGATGACAAGAAGGTAAAGGTCATAACTAAACTTTCGAGTGAGTCAACAGAATATCTGGTACTTCCGGAAGGCTGTATGACGACGGAATACGACGCATTTTCAGACTGTAAGTCACTTAAAGCAGTCAGCATTCCGGACAATGTTAATGAT
>JAGDDO010000490.1 GCA_017848205.1 Oscillospiraceae bacterium
CACCACCGGAGCAGGCGCAAATTCCCTTTCCGGTTCAGGTGAAGGTTCCGGCTGAGGCTCCGGTGAAGGAGACTCCTCCTGTTCCGGTGCTTTGTTTTCAGAGGAACTGTTATTCTGCCCTCCTGAACTGCCGCTTCCGGAATCATTACCGCCGGAAGATGAACCTCCCGATGAATTATCTGACGGTCTATTTTCAGAAGATGAGTTTCCGCTGCTGTTTTCATTTTTACTGTCTGATGCTTCTTTTTCCGGAGCCTTTGAAGTTTCCTCTTCAGTCACGGTAACCGGCGAAGTCTCCGGTTCTGTTACAGTAAATGAAACCTCCGTTACGCTCTGACCTGCTTCTGTTTCAGAAGATGATACCGTCACAGCTTCTTCAGCTGCAGATGTCATAAGACCGATAACATCGTCCCCCGGTCTGACATTTATCTCCTCTGTCGGACCGCACGAACAGAATGTTACCATCCCGGCAAGTGCAATAATGAAAACAACAGCTTTTCTACTCATTTTTTCCTTATACCCCTAATAAAATTTTATCCTGCATTAAGAACTGTCTTAATCTTGCAAGGTCTGAAATGTCTACTTTTTCGTCTCTCTGAACATCAGCATCGTCGAGAGCCTTTTCGTCTGTGATCTCACTGTCACCGATAACGTGCATTGCAAGCTTTGTAAGATCCATAACGTCAATAATGCCGTCACCGTTTATGTCGCCCGGATCTCTGCCTTCCTCGATCCATACTGCGTCAAACACCATGAAGTCACCCATTTCAGCGACCTTCACCTTGACTTCAGCGTCCGGTGTATAGTAATCATCGCCAAGCTTCCAGCCGAGAAGCTTATAGCCCTCCTTAGTGTATGTGCATTCATTCAGCTTTGCCCAGCTGTCGAATTCGGCGGTCTGGTTCGGCATTTTGCCTTCTGCGCCCTCGCCGCCTCTGAACTTCATGCCTACTTTTATCGGTACCCAGTTTGCAAGGAGAGTCATGCCGCCTTCCGGTACGAGGAAGGAATCCTTGAACTCGTACTTTTTATAATTGTCGTTGATGTCAAACCAGCCGTCCAGTTTGTATCCGAGTCTGGCAAGTCTGTCACCGCTGGATACATCACGTACAAATCCCGGATAAGCCGGCTGAATATAGTGTTCAACGCCGATAAGACCTTCAACATCTCCGGCATAATAGTCGATATCAACAGGGTCAAGCCAGCATACTGAAATATGAACGTTCTCCTCCGGTGTTTTTACAGTGGAAAGTGCCGGATAGTATTCATCATTTACATACCAGCCGTTGAACATTGCATCGCCGTTGTGCATCGGAAGATTAGGAAGATAGATCTCTGTACCCGGTGCTACCGTACCGTCCTTGAACGGTGATGTATATCCGTATTGTTCAAGATCTTCGTAAGTAACCTTGAATGTGCGTCTCCATACCGGTCTGAGTTCAACGTCGTGAGCCGGCATGCTTATAGTTTCGCCGCGGCGGTAAGTATGCTCCCCGTCAGTCCATGCGTAGTGTGAGTATCCGTCTTTTCTGAGTGCCCACGGTGAAATGAGCATTTTTGTACTCTTGACAGACGGTTCGTTCTCATCGATCCTTCCCACACCGCCGTCTCTGATATAAGTAATTGTGTAAAGTGTGTCCTGACTTATCTGTGGCTTTGTTTCGGCAGCATTCTGCTCTGCTTCTTCAGCGCAGACAAGCGGAGCCTGCAAAGCTCCGGCTGCAAGTGCACAGACGCAGACCATTGTAAGCAGTCTGTTTCTTTTCATTTTACGATTCCTCTCTTTCCTGCCTATACAGGAAACTGGCTTTTGCCTTCAATTTTTTTATCAAGAACCAAAGGAATGTCACGGTCTACAATAACCTGACCGTAAATGTCAGTAGCCCTGAAAGTAAACGGACCCGGTCCCATTTCCATGCTTTCGAAATAATTGTAGCGTCTGCGTCCTATCTCGACAAACTCGCCGTCTTCATTAAGATATTCAAGCTTTGCTATAGGGTAGCGGTGGTCAAGAAGCTGAACGCCGCACCAGAATTCCGAACTGCCTTCCTTGAACCTGTAGCTTACCGGAACCTTGTCCGCGATGTCGAGCGGAACTATCTTCCAGCTGACCGGTACGCGGCCTTTTTCAGCAGGAGCAATAAGCGGAAATGCGTCAACATAAAGATCAAGGTCACCCTTCTTTCCCTCAGGGAGAAGGTCAGTGACCAGCATGTTGATAGTGCCGAGCTCACCTGTTACCTCAAGATATGCTCCTGCAAGCCTTGCATCAGCATAGTCTTCAAGGTTCATGGCAACGATCCAGTAATCTGTGGACACAGGATCAAGCATGGCGCATCCGCCTACATAACCGCCGCCGTAGAACGTACCTTCGCCGGTGTGCACCGTTCCTTTAGGCTCAAGTATGCAGGATTCATCGATAGGATATTCCGTAACCGGTTCCTCATTACCGTTTCCGGGATCTGTGACATTAAGAAGGATGTTTCTCAAAGCAATAAGATCAGTCGTCGTAAGTGAACCGTCGCTGTTTACATCGGCTCCTTCGGCAGAATTTCCGTTATCCGCACCGGAAATAAAATGCTTTTTGAGGCGGATGTAATCGACGATGTTGATCTTTCCGTCACCGTTTACATCTCCGGGAGTTACCTTTTCTGCAGCTGCGGACGGTAAAACCGAAAACGCAGAAAGCATAAGACAAATTATCCCGGCGCTGATCATTTTAGCTTTATTCATATAAAACACCGATCCTCATTCCGTACGCTGATCATAGATCAGTACAATACACATTAATTATAACATATCGATTATGTAGGAGTAAATAAACTGTTTGAACAAAAAACAAGTATGCAATTCAGAATGCTTTCTTTTATTGTATTTTTGTTTAACGTACATTAAAAGCATAACAACTGATGTTTTTTATCATCTTAAGAAAACACTGATTAAATCGGAAATCCGGCTTCGCCGGATTTCCGGAAGGGGAATTTGCGGGGCTTCGCCCCGGTCCCCTACGCTGATTTATGAATAAATCAGCGTTTCCTTAATCTCTTCTGAACACAAGGAGGAGGACAAGAAGAATTGCTATAACAGACCCGATAAGAACACCTGTGCGGACCTTTTTTGAAAGCGGCGGTTCAGTCTTCAGTGCTTCTTTCGTTTCCGCCTTGTCCGGTTTGCTTTCAGTAACTATCTGTGTTACCTCGTTTCCTTCGGCGTCTGTAACAACTATTACTTCAGTCTGAACTGCACCGTCTTCGCCTGTTACAGCCGCTTCATTTCCGTCAGGTGAAGCAGTCTTTTCTGCCGCCGGATCATTTGAAGCTGCAGGTGATGCTGCCTTTGCCGGATCCGGATCTGACGATGCATTCTGTGCCGGTGAAGATGAGCTCTTTGCTGAAGGAGATGCCTTTGCCTCCTGTGAAGCGCTGGCCTTCGCAGCCGGTGATGCATCTGCTCCTGACGACGTCTTTGCAGACGGAGAAGTTTTAGCCGAAGGAGATGCCTTTGCCGAAGCTGACGGCTTCACTGAAGGAGAAGGATCTGCCGACGGTGAAGGTGATGCCTCATCTGAAGGTGATGCTTCCGGTGACGGTGACGGAGAAGGTTCCGGATCATTGTTTCCCGATTCGCCGTCGCCTATTATGATTTTTCCGCTGACTCCGGAAAAACTGTCGCTATCAAGTTTTTCCTGCTTGCCGCTTTCGGCTACTCTCGAACCTTCAAATTTAAAACCGGTTATTTCATAAACACCATCCGGTGTTCCGGCAGGAATATCTATTTCCAGTCTGCCTATTCTGCCTTCACTGACGTTCATTCCGTCAGCTTCAAGGAACTGTACGGTATGTCCGTCTGAACTGATAGTCCAGGTACATCCGAAATCGCCCTTAAGTCCTCTTGTTATTTTAAACGAACTTTCCATTTCGCACTCAAACTGAAGAGCTGAAAAGCCTGTACCTATGTTCTTTGCGTAAACCGGAAGCTTGACCTTTGTGCCAGCCTCGCCTGTAACTTCGCCAAGTTCAATAATAATTTCGTCTCCGGCTTCCACTGTATATTCCGCTGAAACACCATCGGTCATAAAAAAGTCTGCGGTCTGATAAGCCGGAACTGCCAGAAGTGCAGCTGCTGTTATGAACGGTACTGTTTTCCTTATTATTTTTTTCAAAAGATATACCCCTTTCTTTCTGTTAAACGCCGGCCGTACCGGCATCTATTTATAATTATAACTCAATAATATAAATCAGTCAACTTAAACAGATTTAATGAAAACTGCACTTGTTTTTTTACGGCTAACCAGTTATAATTAATAGTATATCATAAATCGGATAAAACTTCACAAATAAGTTTAAAAATATTTGTACGAACATACGAATTCTAATTTGTACATGTTAGAAACGGCAGAAAAATTACACTTATATATGTAAGGAGGTGAATCACGCTGGAAGACCGGGATATAATTGATCTCTACTGGCTGCGTTCGGAGTCGGCCATTGCAGAGACGGACAAAAAATACAGACAGCGGTGCATTTACGTAGCCCGCAACATACTGAATGATATATCCGATGCCGAGGAGTGTCTTAACGACACCTATATGACGGCATGGAACCGTATGCCGGATGAAAGGCCGAAGTTTCTGGGAGCATTTCTCTTCCGCATAATCAGAAATCATGCAATGAACCGTCTGCGCTACCTTGTAAGCGGCAAAAGAAAAAGTGAGGGTGTACTTGCTTTCGACGAACTGGAGGAATGTATCGCTGACACTTCAGACAGCATTGAAGACACCACGGACGAATCTGAGCTTTCCGAAGCCCTTAACGAATTTATCGCCGGTCTCGATTACAAAAAGCGTTTCATATTCATCCGCCGGTACTGGTATCTTGATACATACGCTCAGATAAGCGATCTGTGCGGTGAAAAGGAAGAAAACATAAACATGATGCTGGCACGTACAAGAAAGAGCCTCCGGAAATATCTGAACGAAAGAGGGTTTTACTGATGAAAAAAGAAAAGCTTATAAATGCAGTTGAAAAAATAGAAGACCGTTTCATCAGTGAAGCTGAGGTATACGATCCTGAAAAGGCGAAGAAAACTCTGTCTCCGGGATTTTTCATCATTCCTGCTGCCGCAGCTGCATCTGTGGCTCTGATATTAGGCGTAAACAGCATATATGACAATCACGATCCGCTAAGTAATCCGGAAATTGATTATTATCCTGTCTCAGATACTGCAGTTGTTTCGGGATCATTTACCACTGATGCTTCCGGATATACTGGTATTCAGATAACATACCAGACCGGAAATGAAACAGTTTCCGAAGTCATATATGACACTGTAACTGTATCTGAAACTGACATCACAGCCGGTACAGAAACAGATGCCGTAAAAACTGAAGGTTCAGTCGCATCTGCCCCTCCTTCCGCACAGAAGACAGAAAGGCAGGAACCGGCACCTGAGACCGTCAGAAAAACTGAACCACCTGTCACTGAAAGACAGATTAGACCGGAACCTCCGCCGGTGACTGAAGTATCAACGGAATCTTATTCAAAGCCGCAGCCGCCGGTGACAACGGAAGAACATGCATCTAAACCTGAACCTCCGCAGACGACGGAAGAAGAACCTGTAAATCCGGAACCTCCTCCTTCCACTACCACAGAAAACGAGAAAGAAACTCTGGAACCGCCTGTGACACTGCAGCCTTCTAATCCGAGTAATAAACCGCAGCCTTTATCTTTCGGAAACTATGATGAAGCCATCCAGACAGTGAACAGCTATAACCCTGAAGATTATGCCGAGTACTGCAGAGATGCATACAGCGAAATGTTTGGCAGGATCATTTCCGACGGATTCGTCTACGCACCTGATGATACAGAAAATGATCTTCTGGATGTAAACAGCCGTGTTACGTTGTATCCTTATGCTGCCTATGAAGATATAGCTGTCGGATGCATTGCAGAATATGACGCCTCACAGTTCCAGACCACATTCTGCTGTGCCGACCGTGATGTTTTAGCTTCATGTGCAGACCAGACTGAATATTTCAGAAAAAGGCTGAATCAGGAGTTTGAGATAAGCTGGCAGAACGGCGGCAGAGAGATATTTATAAAAGACATCGGTGTATGGCACTGCGCATATGCTTTTATCGACGATGAGCATTATTTCATAATAAGAACGACCGACTCGGAAGAGGCACTTCTCAGATTTGTAAGCAACGTTACATTCAAACAGATACCGCTGTCATAAAGAGGACTCTTAACACTCCGGTTTTACGTATTTCTCCCGCTGATTTGACTGTTAAAATGCACATATCATCGGGAGTTGCATTGTGAGTTTCTACAAACCTTTTTTTCACGCGTTAGATGGGGACATAAAATTACACTATATTGGTGAAAGGAATAGTGAACGAATAATCATTTTGCGTTTACTATAAATACATCAAACCGAAAGGGGTAATACTTATGAAAAAGATAACAGCATTTCTATTATGTCTGTCGATAGTATCCGGAATGTGCGCTCCGGCATATGCACTGGAACCACTCTATACTAAAGAAGAGTGGGAGAAAATTCTGGCTGAGCGCAATAAAGATACAGACGAACAGGATCAAAATACGGTTTCAGAAACCGTGAACACAGCCGGTGACATTGACGAAGACGGCGATGCGGATGTGACCGACCTTTCATCTCTTGCACTTTATCTTATCGGTGACATGAGCTTCACGGAGGAACAGAAGAAAACGGCTGACGTTGATGATGACGGTGATGTTACACTGGCTGACCTTGCGAAATATCGTCAGTTCCTTTCAAAAAAGATACCATATCTTGTAGAACCGGAAAACACATCAGATCCTGGTGACAAACCGACAGAGCCTTCAGTCGAACCTGTTACACCTATGTACCCTCAGCCAACAGGCAGACCTGATATCGACGCTGTTAAGCAGATGATCAAAACCGGCGATGTAAGCGGCTATGATGAAGAACGCAGGCAAAAATATAAAGATGTGTACGATCGTTTCACTGAGGACGGATACATCATTCAGCCTTTATCAAGCGCAGATGAGAACGGTATAAAATATGCCGAAGACAGAGAGGTATGGGTCCTTCCTGACGCAAAATACGAAGATATGGGCGTTCTTTACAACATGGAGTACAAAGGAGTCCACTACTCAGTATCGGTACATTTCACAGAGCCGCAGTATAAAGACAGTTTCACCACAATGGCTGAATACCACGAGCTCCGCATGGGATCCATGGAGAGTTATGAAGAAGCCGATAGCAAAACCATAATCGCTCATTTGCCTCTGCGTGACATCGACAACGGTACTCAGATAGTTTCGTACTCACTTATTGATTACAACGACTATGATCATTACTGCAGAGTAAGCACAACTGCCTCTGACGAAGATTATGCTGAGTTTATGGAAATGCTTCAGCTGAAAAAGAATTATCTCAATGCTCCGCTTCTGGTCATCAGAGATGAAAATGCAGAAAGTGATAAGATCAACAGCCTTATCTGCGAAGACGGACGCACATATTCAGTCGGCATAATCTTGTTCAACCCAAGGCCTGATGATACCTTATTGAAAGATGACTGGTTTTCATACATTATCGATTATTCTGAGAATGAATCATATATTGAGGATAAGTATTTTCTCACACAATTATCAAAAATATCGAAATACGCAGCAGAAAAAAAGCTTCAGCCAGTTAAGGATACAGGGATCAAATCTTTAAACGAAAGCGACCTCAGCTTAAATATCATCTACACTGATGAAACCGGAAAGTCAGTAACGCCGGTATTGTTAAGCAAAGCAGACGGAAAATATTTTATGGCCGATTACAATGAAACACAGATATTAGCAGACAGCGGAGTAGTAACGCTGATCAGATATCTGACCGGATACGGCTTAATAGACCAAGAGTTCCTGAAAGCCGTTGACAGCATTGAAATTCCTGAAGAAGACAATGTGGAGCCGGTATATGAGATAAAGAATGAATTTATGGACACACCGCTTCTGCTTATACAGGAAAAGGACGCATACGGTAACTGGTTCAACAATGTTTTCACCGGCGACGGAACCAGATACAGAGCAGGTGCCGTGTACTATAAGCCTGACAGCGGACGCACTTTCAAAGACGATATAAATTATGTTATCGAAAACGGAGAGAAGGGAACATATATCAGACCTGATGAAGGAGAACTACTTCAGAAGATATATGATATTGCTCAGAACGGTCAGAAATACAGCACAAGCAAAAGTGCTGACTCAGGAGTAAAAAATCTTTCCGGAAAAGAGTTTTCAGCCGTAGTTATCTGCACTGATGAATCAGGTGAAATGAAACCGCTTAATATACTTGAATCTACCTCCACAACAGAGAACGGCACATATATAATGCGTAAAGACAATGATCTTTTTGCTCTTGCACTTGAACTGGTTCGCGACGGTTATATTCCTGGAAAAGAACTTGCTATCGAATTTGACAACGACAGATCTCCGGCATTAAATGCGGCAGAATTAAAGGAAAAATATCCGGAGTATTTTGAGCTTACACACAGCAAGGGTATCGAAGTATATGTATGGCAGATCGCAGAAAACATATATCGCTGCGGACTTATGAGCGGAACGAACCGCAACAAGACTGAAGAAGAAATACTTGCTCTCCAGTCCTCTCCGCTTACGATTGCCGAAGCTAAAATTATACTTAATGAGCTCGGTGTTAAAAACAGTGATGTGTTTACATACGCCATCACACAGCCGGATACTATTTATACCTACGAAGTAGATGACAATTACCGCAAAATCGTAGAAAATCTTTTTAAATAAAGTCAGAGTCATTAATATGGCTGCAAGTGCAGCAAAAGGCATCCCACGCGGGATGCCTTTCTTTATACGCGGTCACCATCAACAACCCGCCACAAGTGATTATCCACAACAAAACTATCTCCAGTTTGTACAGTATTTCTAATCAACTGGCGCTAAATTGCATATCATTTTAACAAACATTCTTTGAGAACGTTCAATTCCCTTGACATGTCAGCTCAAGTGATATATAATAAGAAACGTTCGATTAGACAGCAATTGGATTTCCGGAAATGAATTGCAAGATATATTTTACTGGAGGTTTTTTCTCGTGAAAAAAGTATTATTTACAGTATGTTTTGTAGCTGCACTCTGCTTTACAGTTACAGCATGTGGAACAGAAAACACAAACGTTTCTGATAAGGATTCTGCAGTAACAACTGTTGCTGAAACAACAGAAGCTGAAACAGAAGCTGAAACTGAAGAAGTTACAGAAGAAGTTACTGAAGCTGAGACAGAAGCTGAAACAGCTGAAGAAACAACAGCTGCTGAAGGCGAAGAAGCTGCTGAAACTGAAGAAGTTACAGAAGCTGAAGCTGCTGAAACAGAAGCTGCTGCTGAAGAAACAACAGAAGCTGAAACAACTGTAGAAGAATAATAGAAGTATTTTCTTAAAATCTTCATTATAGAATAAGACATCAGTGCATCCCCCAAACAGCGCTGATGTCTTTTTTTGTTTTCATGGCCACAGGTAACACAAAGAAACGGCGTTAAGGACATCCGTCTTTAACGCCGTTTTCAGTTATATAAGGAAATACTGATTAAACCGGAATCCGGCTTCGCCGGATTTCCGAAGGCGGGATTTGCGGGGCTTCGCCCCGGACCCCACGCTGATTTATGAATAAATCAGTGTTTCTATAATATCAGTTATCAGAACTTTAAGATCTTCTTTGAGATGTACTGTCTGATAGTAGCAAGGTCAGTAAGGGCAACCTTTCCGTCCTTGTCAACGTCTGCGTTCTTTGCTGAATCGCCTTTGAGTTCCTTCTTGTCAACGAGGCTGAGTGAAAGAACTGAAAGGTCTGTTACGTCGATCTTTCCGTCAAGATTTACGTCGCCGAGAGTTACAGCAAATGTTGCTTCACCATAACCGTCATTGTTTGCTGTCGGATCTGCAGACTTTACAGGATCAGCTGTTGGCTTTGCTGTCGGAGTTGCAGCCGGTGTTTCAGTTGCCTTGGCTGTTGCAGTAGCAGTTGGCTTGACTGTTGGTGTGGCAGTTGTCTTTGCCGTTGCTGTTGCTGTAGG
>JAGDDO010000491.1 GCA_017848205.1 Oscillospiraceae bacterium
AAACGGAAAAAGGTGATCATGCAGTTGCTGCAGCAGTATTTGCAGTAGGAAATTCGGCGTGAGATACCTTTGAAATGCTCTTTGAAAAGAGTATTCCTATGCAGACAAAACCGTTTTCAGTCGGTGTCCGTATCGAGCATCTGCAGGAAAGCGTAAATGAAAGTCTTTACGGTGAATTCAAGGACAATCCTTTTCTTCCGGTGGGCGAATACCAGCTTTCATACCGTGACAGGGAAGGCAACGGAGTCTACACCTTCTGTATGTGTCCGGGAGGAACTGTCGTTCCTTCAGCAAGTGAGGAAAACACTGTAGTAACAAACGGCATGAGTGAATTCGCGCGTAACGGAAAAAATGCCAATGCTGCTGTTGCTGTTTCCGTATCAGAAAAGGATTTCGGCAGTTCACCTCTTGACGGAATGTATTTCGCCAGAGAGATAGAAAAACGCGCATTTGAACTGGCAGGCAGAGACTACAGGGCACCTGCCACGACCGTAGGCGGATTCATGAGAGGAAAACCAACACTTGAATCTGCGATAACCCCGACATTTGCGCGTGGGCTTTCCGAATGTGATTTTACAAAACTTTTTAACGATAAAATAAATTCAATGCTTATGACCGGACTTATGGATTTCGGCCGTAAAATGCGCTGCTTTAAAGATGAAAGTGCAGTTATGACCGCTCCTGAGACCAGAACATCATCTCCGCTTCGTATTTTAAGAAACGGGGAACTGGTATCTCCGTCAGTAAGTAACCTTTATCCCTGCGGTGAGGGTGCCGGGTATGCCGGCGGTATTACTTCGGCGGCGGTTGACGGTATAAAAACAGCTTATAAAATTATGGAGAACTATTCTCCGGAACAATAAAGAAAAGGCAGATAGAAAAAGATGAAAAACATTATTAACCGAAAAATACTCACGTCGTGCTGCAAGGTCAAAGACAGAGACCTTATGGCGTATTCCCTTGGAGGTCTTATGTACACGCCGGCTCACAACGACAAGGTAACAGAATTTCTGACCACAAGGAAATACCCGCATCTCCGTTCTCTGGCTCTTTGTCTTGAAGATGCGATCGCTGACGGTTCGGAAGAGCAGGCGATCGAACAGATCGGAAGAACATTTGAAGGACTTGAAAAAGAAGTAAACGAAGGAATAGTTTCAAAAGATGACCTTCCCTATATCTTCATAAGGGTTAAATATCCATCTCAGATCAGACAAACCATTGAAAAAATAAACGGCAGCGATCTGCTTTCAGGTTATATTTTCCCGAAATTCGATATGAGCAACGCCAGATCCTATTTTGATGAACTGAAGGCTGTTACCGGTGAATGCGGCCGCATGATATATGCTATGCCGATCATAGAATCCCGTGCTGTTTCGGACTTAAGAAGCCGTGTGACAACACTTCTGAGTCTTAAGGAAGTAACTGATCCTTACCGTGATCATATAGTCAATATCCGCATTGGCGGAAACGATTTCTGCTCACGTTTTGGTGTGCGCCGCGGAATAAGTGATACTATTTACGACATTACTGCAGTAAATGCCATTATCGGCGATATCGTCAATGTGTTTGCAGAAGATTACGTTGTCTCTGCTCCGGTCTGGGACTATTTCGAAAGCACAGACAAAAGCGATACTGCCTGGGCAGAAGGTCTTAAAAAAGAGATACATATGGACATTCTGAACGGGCTTGTAGGCAAAACTGCTATTCACCCTTCACAGCTCCCTGTTATTGATGAGGCACTGACTGTTTCATATGAGGACTACAAGGATGCATGCTCGCTCCTTAACTGGAACGACAGCACACTTGCCGTTTCAAAAGGAACAGCCGGCAACAGAATGAATGAACTGGCAGTACACAGAAACTGGGCTGACAGGATACTTATCAGGGCTGCAGTATATGGAATAAAGGAAAAGGAAAGGATAACCGACATTGCTTGAGATCATAAAAAACAAAACACTGTTTCCGGATACTGACCTTATAAAAATGGTCAGAAGAGAAAACAATTCAAAACGAAACTACCTTCTTGTAAATACCTGTCAGGGAAAACACGTACCTGTGGCCCCTGAAAAGATAAGCTATGTTTACGGCATGCTTGCCGCAGAACTTAAGAAACTGGTCGATACTGAAAAAGTGCTTTTTATCGGCTTTGCAGAAACAGCGACGGCTATAGCAGCAAGTGTGGCTGCTCACTACAAGAACTGTCCGTTCATACATACAACAAGAGAAAAGGATCCGGACAGAACACCTGTAGTGGTTTTCAGCGAGGAACACAGCCATGCGACTGAACAGCTGCTCTACTGTGATGACTGGAAAACAGCTGTTAAGGGAATAAGGCACATCGTTTTTATAGATGATGAAGTTACTACAGGAAAAACAGTTTTAAATTTCATAGATGCGCTGAAGGAATATGATGATCTTCCGTTCGGCGTAAAGTTTACAGTTTGTTCTATTGTAAACGGCATGTCCGCGGGAACGGAGGAACAGTTCAGAGAAAAGGAAGTTGACCTTTGCTGGCTTGTAAAGATAAAGGCTGAACCGGATTCAGACGAAACCTATACATTCGATCCGGCAGTGAAAAAAAGAACTTCGAAATACGAACTTACCGAAAAACATATAGGCGGTAAAATGGATCCGAGGACAGGTGTCAAGTCAAAGGATTACAAGAGAGCGTGTTCTGCGCTTTCAAAGGAGATACTGAAAGAACTCGGACCTGTGAACGGACTTAATGTAGCAGTTATCGGTACTGAAGAGTGTATGTATCCGGCAATTATTACTGCAATGGCTCTGACCAGGTGCAAGTGTTCTTCAGTTGTTACTCATTCAACTACAAGAAGCCCTATAGTACCTGATACATACAGGGATTATCCGCTTGCATCAAGATATCAGGTGGACAGCTTCTATGAAAAGGACAGAAGGACCTTTATCTATAATTCCGACCAGACTGAGTATGACCTTGTTGTTGTTGTGACTGATTCCGAAAAGGAAGATTATGATTTTACATCCTTTGCAAATGCTTTTTCGCTTTCAAAAAAATTCGTTCTTTTTAGGTGGGTGAAGTAAAATGCGTTCATCCTACAGTGAAGAGGACGTAACAATACTTCTTAAGGATATTACCGGACTGGTCGAGCCGCTTCCGTCTGAAGTAAGGGAAAAGCTGATCCAGTCAGGAACTCAC
>JAGDDO010000492.1 GCA_017848205.1 Oscillospiraceae bacterium
ATCTGTCCTGATCGTTCATAAGATCAGACTCAGCATTCTGTGCGTATCCTGACATTGCGGCAAGAGGAGTTTTCAGTTCATGGGACGCATCCGAAAGAAAGGCAGTTTTCATCCTGTTCATCTCTTCAAGAGCTTCTTTCTCCTGCTTTGCACGCATTCTCTCGATCTCGATAGGATCCGCCAGATATCTAGAAATTCTTCCCGTATATACGAAGCTTAAAGCAATGATGACAAGCATTGCCGCACACATAAGAAACATCGCCTGCCGATATGCTCTTTCACTGTTTTTTCCGGCTTTTTCATTCCGGACAGCCACAGTGTTTTCCGCCATGGTACGAAGTTCGTTGACATCTCCGAGTATTCTTATAACGCCGGCCTTGCTTACGTCATGACTGTGTGAAGTATCATTTGGAGTTTCAAGATTTCCGACATGCATGGCTATAAGGTTTCCGTCCTGTACTGCGTGAAATTCACCGCTCTCACTGTCGGCACCGAGCCATTCCATTCCGTCTGCATATCCGGCTTCCGGCATTTTCAGATCAGGTTTACATTCCGCATACAGCATATTGATAAGATCTTCAGTCTGCTGTATGTCACGTTCATCGCTTACACAAAAATAACCGTTGTAATATACAAACAGTATCTCGTTCTCATCTGTTTTATGATTATGAACGAATTTGCTGTATTCAACGAATGCCATGTCGCATTCACTGCGGAAATCACTTTCTGTCCACGGTTTGTAGATTTCAGATGAAGCTATATTAACAAAGAGCTGACAGCTTGTCCTCGTATTCTCGATCAGTTCAGTTTCTCTCTGTTCACTGTAGCTTTCTATCATTTCACCGGAAAAATCAGTAAGGCTCTTCTGTGATTCCTTCTGCATTTTACCGGTAAGTATCACAAATATACTCCCCATGCCAATAAGAAGAGCGAGCATAGAACAGAGGATCAGCAGAAACAGCTTTCTGCGCAGAGTCATGTTTTTCCTTGTTTTCATTTTTGCCGTCCTCCTTTCTATGGGTTAATTATATCATTTTTTTAACATCTGTTCAATTGAAATTACAGTTTTGTAATCGGTCCGGAGGTATTACATGGCACATATTTTATTAGTCGAAGACGACTCTGATATTATGCGTATCAATTCTTCCTTTCTTGAAAAAGAAGGGTATACAGTTCACTGTGCAGATTCGGTTAAAAAAGCAGCATTCATGCTTGAAGAATTCGTTCCCGACCTTGTACTTCTTGATGTCATGCTCCCTGACGGCGACGGCATGGACTTCTGTAAGATACTGCGTCAGAAAACCAATGCGCCTGTTATTTTTCTGACCGCACGCGATGAAAACGACAGCGTGGTGCTGGGATTCCGAAGCGGAGGCGACGACTACATCACCAAGCCGTATGACCTGAACGTTCTCAAAGCACGTATCGACGCACAGCTCCGCAGAAACACCAGCCAGTCATCCCATCCGATGATAGAACTGCCCTTCCTTACGATTGACCTTTTCTCAGGTACTGTCGTTCTTGACGGAAACGAATACTCCCTTCCCCAGCGTGAGCTCCAGATACTCTACATGCTCGCTTCAAAGCCCGGCTCACGGATCAGTTACCACGATATCTACAACACCATCTACGGCTGCGATGTTGAAGACAGCAAAAACACGATAAGGGTGAATATTTCACGACTGAAAAAGCATCTGTGCATGGATGACATGAGTACGTATGAAATAGCTTCAACTTCCGAGGGCGAATATCTTCTCAGAAGAGTTATATTCTGATACGACAAAAGCGAAGACGGAATTCCGCCTTCGCTTTTTTAGGAAAACGCTGATTTATTCATAAATCAGCGTGGGGTCGGGGCGAAGCCCCGCAAATCCCACCTCCGGGAATCCGGCAAAGCCGGATTCCCGGTTTAATCAGTGTTTCCTTATATTTAACAGTTCTCTTATTAAGACGCATTATGTCTCGTTTTCAGAAATGATCTTCCTTAACAGTGAAAGGTCATTCAGATCAACTATTCCGTCAGCGTTAATGTCCGCATTTCGGAATACCTGTCCTTCAGGTACCTTTTTTTCGGAAAGATATCCTGCGAGTTTTTTCAGATCGGCCTCGTCCACTTTACCGTCCAGATTTATGTCACCGGATATTTTTTCGCTCATGACCGGCTGAGCTGCAGCGCCCGGATAATCACCGCCCGGTTCTGCGGCCATCGTCGGTTCATCAGGAACCACCGCAGCATCTGTATCAGACGGTTCATCCGAATTATCACCTACCGGCTGACACGCTGCTGAAGGACGTTGTGTTTCCTGAGGTGAAGAAGGATCGTCCTCATATACAGGCGCCTGATCCGCCGGTTTTGTATTCTGGTTTGCCATTACAGGAGACGGCTCGTTATCCGGTATGGTCACGGGAGCCTCCGTTACATTACTGTTATCAGACCCTTCTGTATGCGGAGAATTTCCCGGTTTCATCGAAACGGGTCTGTCACCGTACTTTTCTGTAACTCTTTCCGTCCGTTCTGCTACGGTTTCTCTGACGCTTTCTGTTTTTGCGGCAGTATGTTCCTTATCATCTTTTCTGTTTTCAGCACTTTTTTCCGTTACTTTATCAGGTTTTCTTTCTTCCGTACCTGCTTCAGTCTGCGCGCCTGCTGCTGTATCTGTTACCTGATCTGAAATGATCAGAGCATCTCCGCTTAACGGTGCTTCAGTTACCGGCACATCCTCCTGTTGTATTTCCGTATACGGAACAGTTTCCGTCATGGTCACGGCCGATATTTCAGGATCTACAGATACTGTAAAGTCCGGATCACTGGTCATCTGTTTTCCTTTCAGGAAAAAGGATAATGCAACTACCAGGGAGAAACAGGCGGCAGCTGCCGGTATTATATATATAATACGTTTTTGTTTCTTCTGATGAGGACGGTTTGCCGCTTCTATCATATCATCCGGCAGTTCATTCATCAGTTCGGTAAACTTTAACGGTGTCACATCAATCCCTCCTTTTCAAGAAAATCGCCAAGCTTTTTTCGTAACCGCGACAGTATGACATTTACATGATTCTCAGTAATACCGAATTCCTCAGCTATTTCTGCCGTTGTGGAAAAACACCAGTAACGGAGTATGAAAATGTCACGGTGATCCTGCTTCTGTTTTCTCAGAAAGGCAGTCAGTGCTTCCTTTATCTCATTTTCCCTTTCTTTTGTTTCGAGCTGCGCCTCAATGTTTTCACCTGAAGGAAGAAATTCAGCGATCTCATCCAGCACGAGTCCTTCCTTTCCCTCGCCTCGTTTAAGCCTTTTCTTTCCTTTCAGTACGTTCAGCGCTATGTTGCGCACGGTTTTGAGAAGATATCCGTAGAAATTATCCGGCTGTGCCGGAGGTATCGAGTTCCATACCGATAACAGTGCATCGTTGAAACACTCTTTAGCCTCTTCTTCATTTTCAAGAATACTTCCTGCCACTCTGCGGCAGGTGTATCCGTAATTGTCGGATATCTGCTCAAGCACACGTTCATCACGTTTATTGAAAATTGAGATTATAGTTTCGTTATCAGTAATGGTGATCACCTCTGATTCCTCTGTATTTATATGTCCGTACAGATCAGGACGACAGCCACTCTGATAACGGTGTTTTCCTCTACCTATACAGACAACATTCAGAATAAAAAATTACACTTTTTAAAGAAATTCCGATCAAGCCGGAAATTCGTCTTCGCCGTATTCCCGGTTTATGAGACTGCGGAGCTTCGCCCCGCACCCCTGCACTTTATGGATAAATCAGCTCCTGCTTAACAGAAAAAAGTCCGTTAAACAACGCTTATAATACTGTAAATCAAAACTCTCCGAAAACCGCCACGATCTTCGGAGATATTGTTTTTATAATTTCTGCACGATCATCAGATCTGAGCTGAATAGTTAGGAGCTTCCTTGGTGATGTAGATATCGTGCGGATGGCTTTCCTTAAGACCTGCACCAGTGATGCGTACAAACTGAGCTTTTTCGTGGAGATCAGGAATTGTTTCACAGCCGCAGTAACCCATACCTGAACGGATACCGCCAACGAGCTGGTAAATTGTATCGCAGAGAGGTCCCTTGTAAGGTACACGGCCTTCAACGCCTTCCGGAACGAGCTTCTTTGTATCCTTGCCGTCCTGGAAGTATCTGTCCTTAGAACCGCATTCCATGGCACCCATACTGCCCATGCCTCTGTAAACCTTGAATGAACGGCCCTGGAATATTTCAGTAGCACCAGGAGCTTCTTCACATCCTGCGAGGAGTGAACCGAGCATTACAACGCTTGCACCGGCTGCAAGAGCCTTAACGATATCGCCTGAGTACTTGATACCGCCGTCTGCGATAACCGGAACGCCGTACTTCTGAGCAACTTCAGCAACGTCATAAACTGCTGTGATCTGCGGAACACCGATACCTGCAACAACTCGTGTTGTACAGATAGAACCAGGTCCGATACCAACCTTAAGTGCGTCTGCACCGGCCTTGATAAGCTCTTCAGCTGCAGCTGCAGTAGCAATGTTACCTGCAATTACAGGAATGTCAGGGAAGTGTTCCTTAACTGTCTTTAAGCATCTGATGATGTTTGCGCTGTGGCCGTGAGCTGAGTCGAGTACGAGTACATCGACCTGAGCTTCGATAAGAGCAGCAGCTCTTTCGAGAACGTCATTTGTTACGCCGATAGCAGCACCGCAGAGGAGTCTGCCCTTTGCGTCTCTTGCTGAGTTAGGGAACTCAACAGCTTTTTCAATATCCTTGATAGTGATAAGGCCCTTGAGGTAGCCTTCATCATCAACGAGAGGGAGTTTTTCGATTTTATGCTTACGAAGGATCTCCTGTGCCTGTTCAAGTGTTGTTCCTACTGAACCGGTAACAAGGTTGTCCTTTGTCATTACGTCGCCGATCTTTGAGTTAAGATCAACCATGAATCTCATATCACGGTTTGTGATGATACCAACGAGCTTGCCCTTTTCATCTACGATCGGGACACCTGAGATCTTGTACTTGCCCATGAGCTCATCAGCATCACGGACAATGTGATCTTCTGTAAGAGAGAATGGATTTACGATAACGCCGTTTTCTGAACGCTTTACTTTGTCTACTTCGTCAACCTGCTTTTCGATCGGCATGTTCTTGTGGATAATACCTATACCGCCTTCACGTGCGATTGCGATAGCCATTTTGGATTCTGTTACAGTATCCATTGCAGATGCCATTACAGGTGTGTTGAGTTTAATTGTCTTTGTAAGATTAGTACCGAGTTTGATCATATTCGGTGTTACGTCTGATTTTGCAGGGATCAGAAGCACATCATCGAATGTAAGACCTTCTTTTACGAACTTATTGTTGAAATCACTAAGCATAAAAACACTCTCCCTTAAAAAAATGTATTTCTATTAGAATACTCTATTTTGCGACTTTTGTCAAGTAAAAAATATCCCCGGAAGTAACCCCGTTCTTATGTGATTTTACCTGTACACGTCCGTATTTTTCCCTGAATGTGTACAGGCTGTAAATTTCATTTAAGTCGGCAATCCGGCGAAGCCGGATTGCCTGTTTCAGGCGACTTCGGGGCTTCGCCCCGTGTTCCCCTCTGATTTATGAATAAATCAGCGCTTTCTTAAACTTTAGGTAAAAGCTTTTCTTTTCTCATGTAAGGAACAAGAGCCTTAGGGATATTTACTGAACCGTCTGCATTGAGGTTGTTTTCAAGGAATGCGATGAGCATTCTCGGAGGAGCAACAACTGTGTTGTTAAGAGTATGAGGGAAATACTTGTTTCCGTTCTCATCCTTAACTCTGATGCTGAGTCTTCTTGCCTGTGCATCGCCGAGATTTGAGCAGCTTCCTACTTCGAAGTACTTCTTCTGTCTTGGTGACCATGCTTCAACGTCGATTGACTTAACCTTAAGATCAGCGAGGTCGCCTGAGCAGCATTCAAGTGTTCTTACCGGAATATCAAGTGTGCGGAAGAATTCAACTGTGTAGCTGTAGAGCTTGCGGAACCATTCCATTGATTCTTCAGGCTTGCAGACTACAACCATTTCCTGCTTTTCAAACTGGTGTATACGGTAAACACCGCGTTCCTCGATACCCTTTGAACCAACTTCCTTACGGAAACATGGTGAATAGCTTGTAAGTGTCTGAGGAAGATCACTTTCAGGTACTATAGTATCAATGAACTTACCGATCATTGAGTGTTCTGAAGTACCGATAAGGTAAAGATCTTCGCCTTCTATCTTGTACATCATGTCAGCCATGTCGTCAAAGCTCATAACGCCTGTAACTACTGAGCTTCTGATCATGAACGGAGGAATGTAGTATGTAAATCCCTTGTCGATCATGAAGTCTCTTGCATATGAAAGGATACATGACTGGAGCTGTGCAACGTCGCCGCAGAGATAGTAGAAACCGTTGCCGCTTGTTCTTCTTGAACTGTCGATGTCGATACCCTTGAGTTTTTCCATAATATCAACGTGGTAAGGAACTTCGAAGTCAGGAACGGCAGGTTCACCGAACTTTTCAACTTCTACGTTTTCAGAATCGTCCTTTCCTATCGGAACTGAAGGATCGATGATGTTCGGAATAGTCATCATCTTTGTGCGGAGTTCTTCCTCAACGTTTCTTTCCTCAGCGTTGAGTTCTTCAAGTCTCGCAGCCTGAGCATTTACCTGAGCCTTTACTTCTTCAGCTTCATCCTTTTTGCCCTGAGCCATGAGACCGCCGATCTGCTTTGAAAGCTTGTTTCTGTTTGCACGGAGTGCTTCAACTTCCTGCTTGATGTCGCGGTTCTTCCTGTCGAGTGCGATTACTTCATCAACAAGAGGAAGCTTTTCATCCTGGAACTTGTTTTTAATGTTCTGCTTTACGATGTCAGGGTTTTCTCTGACAAATTTAATGTCTAACATGATATATTACTCTCTTTCATTTATTTGTATTTATAGTGTCAGCAAGTCTGTCTGCGATCTCACGCAGATCATCCTTGTTGTAAAATTCAAGAACAAGTGTGCCTTTGTCATTGCTTTTATTCTTTATCAGAACTTTTCGGCCGAGACGTTCCTTAAGGCTCAGTTCCATCTCGCGGAAATAGGTGTCCGTTTTTTTAGGAGGAGTCTTTTCCTTCTTTTCCGACTTAAGGGACTTTACAGCATTTTCAAGTGCTCTTACCGTGAGAACACCGTCAGCGACCTGTGCAGCGAGTTCCTTTATTGTTTTCTCGTCATCGAGTGCGAGAAGAACTTTTGCATGACCGGTGGATACCTGACCGTTTCTGATCATTTCAAGAACTTCATCAGGAAGACCGAGTATGCGTATCGCATTGGTAACTGCCGAACGGGATCGTCCGGTCATTTCGGCTATGCTCTCCTGAGTCATGTCATATTTTTCGGAAAGCTCCCTGTATCCCAGCGCTTCTTCGACCGGATTCAGGTTTTCACGCTGGAGGTTTTCAATGAGTGCTATCTGCAT
>JAGDDO010000493.1 GCA_017848205.1 Oscillospiraceae bacterium
CCTATAGTACGGTATGAGGATATCTCATATCAGCTCCGGCACCGTGAGTTCAGTTCGGACAGAGTGAGCCGCGGTATACTCCGCTTTATTTTCGGACTAGGCAAGAAAGTGCTCGTTGCCAACCAGATGGGTCTTGTTGCAGACAAGGTTTTCTCAAGCAGTACAGACAGCCTCGGAACTGCTCCGGCGTGGATCGGCGCTCTGTGCTACACACTTCAGATTTTCTTCGACTTCTCCGGATACAGCGACATGGCCATCGGCCTCGGATGTATTTTCGGATTTGACTTCAAGGAAAACTTCAACTATCCGTTTGTATCATCAAGCATCCAGGAATTCTGGAGAAGATGGCATATCTCACTTTCAACATGGTTCAAGGAATATGTTTATATTCCGCTTGGCGGGAACAGAAAGGGAAAGCTTCGCACGGACTTAAACAAGCTTTTCGTGTTCTTCCTCACAGGTCTCTGGCACGGCGCAAACTTCACGTTTATCGTGTGGGGACTTATACACGGTGTCTGCCAGTTCCTTGAAAACCATGACATTATACCTGTAAAGAAAAAATGGTTCAAACCTTTCAGCCACATTTATGTGCTTCTGGTAACGGTAACGGCGTTTGTTGTTTTCCGTGCTGATTCCATGAGCCATGCCGCTGGCGTGCTGACAGATATGTTCAACATAAAGGCCGGCAGCGCTTCCGTAAACAACGAGGTGTTCGCACTTATTACACCTCTGTTCATCGTATCCTTCCTGTTTGCCGTACTGCTTTCAGCTCCGGTATTCAGAAAGATCGAGGCGAAAATGGCTGATTCGGATTACTCCGAGGGCTGTATGATAGCAGAATATGCCTGCTCGTTACTTATCTATGTGCTCTGTATACTTTCACTGAGTTCAGGCAGTTACAATCCGTTTATTTATTTCCGATTCTGAGAGAAGGTGTATCATGAAGAAAAAATACAAAAGGATATACGTTGCGGTATTTCTTGCTATGTGTACCGTTCCGATGCTCTTCTATCCGTTCTCGAAGTCCGGAGCTGCGCTTGAAAAGCGTGATCCGGTGAAGACACCTTCACTTACCGCTGACGGAATGCTCAACAATGATTTTTCCGGGGAATGTGAAGCTTTTCTTGCAGACCGTCTTCCTTTCCGTCCGGCAGTTCTTTCAGCTGCCAATGCTGTAAAGAGCGGTGTGTTTAAAAGCGACGCTGCCAATGTTGTAACGGGCCGCGACGGCTGGATATTCTGCGAGGCATCTGTTGCAGATTACATGAACACCAACGCACTTTCAGATGAGCGTCTCCGTTCCATCACAGTTTCCCTTTCACTTCTTGATGAATACGTAACTGCAAAGGGCGGAAAGTTCCTGTTTGTTCCTATGCCGAACAAGGCATCCGTTTACAGCGAGTTCATGCCGTCAAGATACAGAAAGGCGAATACGAACAATCTCGCAAGACTGCAGGGTATGCTTGCCGCAAACAAGGTAAGCTACATCGATATGCTCAGTCTTATGAACGAGAAAAAATCATTCGGACTTTACCACAAGCGTGACACCCACTGGAATTACTACGGAGCGCTGCTCGGATACTACGGCATAACGGATGCCATGGGCAAGAAACACAGGATGTACGACGATACTGACTACGTTCCGAAAAAGATATGGCGCGGTGATATTGACAAGATGCTTTATCCGTTCATCGGAACAAGGGATTATCAGTACGATCTCAACATAAGCTTTGAGCCGTTTGAGTTCGTTATCCCTTCGGGAGTTACGGATATAGCTGCACAGCTTGAAAATTTCATGAGCGACAAAGAGGAAAACGACAAACGTATCTCCACGAGGAAGGTATCGGGTCTTGGAAACGGAAGGCTGTACATGGTGCGTGACTCATTCGGAAGAGCACTTCTGCCGTTCTTTATCGACAACTACGACACGACGATGTTTGTCCGCGCCGACTATCCTGACATGTCAAATGTTACGGAAGGCACGGATATGATATACGAGATAGTCGAACGAAACATAAACGACCTGTTCCGCACGGCTCCGCTGATGACTGCACCGGTAAGAACAGATATCGGTGAGATCGCGGCATCAGGTGCTTCTGTTTCATTCACTTACAGCGAGGAGTCCTACGGTACAAGGATTTACGGCGAAATGAGCCGTGAAATGCTCTCGCCGGACGGCAGGGTCTATGTAAGACTTTCCGGCGCTGATACGTCCGTTATCTACGAAGCGTTCCCGGTTTACGAGGAAAAGCTTCTCGGAGGAACGAATAAATACGGATTCTCGCTGATCGCTGACGCATCCGTGCTGACAGAAGGGGAATATAACCTTGAAGTTATTTCAGCCGGAAAATCCTATGCCGGTGTCGCAGACAGACCGCTTTATTTCTCTGAAGCAGCTGTAAATGAAGCAAAGAAGGCGAAGATCGCTGTATCTTCTGACAGCAAAACAGAGAATGACACGGATGAAAAGGTACCGGAAGAAGATGAGAAGATCGTTTCAGAGGCAAAGTTCATCGAAGGAACGATAGCCGACAGGGCGAAGGTCATCTACAACGGAACCGAGATCGCGGTCGGTGCCAATATAAATGATCTCCTGGAAGGCTTAGGCCCGCAGGCAGCTCCGTCATCAAGTGCGGAAAGCTGTCTTACAGGAAAGCCGATCCTCGAATACTACTACGCCGGAATGACGATTCAGGCAGATGAGGACGGAACGATCGCATCCATCGAGATAAGCGAAAGCCTTTATCCGGGAACGGAAGCCGGAACCGCCGGCGGACTTCACTGCGGAAGCAGCAGGGAAGATGCATTTGCCGCCTTCGGCGAAACCACATCACCGGGAGCAAGCAGCATAACTTATGAAGAAGACGATGCTGAAGTCAAGGTACAGGTCATCTTCGTGGAAGATGCGGTAAGCGTGATACTTATAACCGGTCCGGGGGCGTAAGAATAAATACAAAAATATAAAATCAGCGGGAGTACCGGTAAATCAAAATCCGGTGCTCCCGTTTGTTCTGTATAATGGTAGTCTTCACCCCTGCGGGCCGAAGACTGCTATGGAAAAACCGAGCTGGCCAGCTCGGTTTGTAAAATTGCGCCGAAGGCGCAACATTTTAACAATGGCTATGTGCAGCTATCTAACTCCGGAAGAATATTACACTCAAAGAGTATAAAAGCCAACTATTAGTTCGTTGGCAAAACCAACATTAACAGAACGTGAAAATGTACATGATGCACAAATTTTCGGATTATTCAAAATACTTTAAAAATCAGGTAAGATAATTCCGACTTTCATGTGTATAATAAGCAGAGAACAAAAATAGTTTGAATGAACAGATAAAAACAACTGATAAAAGATTATATTTACGAAAGGGATGACTTTTTATGAAAAAGATCAGAAAAACATTAGCGGGGATCGTAGCACTAAGTATGTTTGCGTCGAATGCAGTTTATATTTCTGCTGCTGAAGAAGTGAAAAATGATGCCGGCAGTCAGACAGCTTCCGAAGATGCCGCCGGTTCTTCTGCAGAAGCTAAATATACTAAAGAACTGGCAGAAATAATGGCAAATGCTGATAACAGTGAAAAGATTCCGGTCTGGATTTCACTTGCAGATATAGATCCGTCAGTTTTAGACGCAAAGATTCGTGAAAAATTTAACGGTAAATATGGTACACTTGATGAGTATTATAACTATGAGGAAGTCATTTTACCAAGAATTATCGAAGAGTCTGAAAAAGAATTTGGCGAGTTTCTTGCTCATGCCCGTTTGTTCATAGATGAAGAAACCAGCGAAATGATTATAGCAGACTTTGATGCTTATGTCAGCAATGGGTCAGAGCTGCGTAAAATGAAGAAATCCATGAGTAATGAGGAACTTGATGCATATATACATTCCGAATTTTCTGAAGAGGATCTGAAAAAAGCATATGAAAGCAGTGACAAAGGATATTCTGTAATAACTGCAAGACTGAGTCATGATATAGATGATTACAGAATGGCTGTGGTGGACAGTAAAATTGAATTGCAGCATAAAAATGTATCTGATTGTCTGACTAAGTATATATCTGAGGATGAGATACTCAGCAATGCTTTAAATAATTGTTCGGCAATGCTGACTAAAGACCAGATCGAAGAAATAAGTCGTGACAGCCAGGTAACGAGGATCATGTATGCATCGCCTGTTCCGGCAGATTCAGATTCTTCAGCAGCTTTGATAGTTGAAGAAGATGAGATCAAGCCCGGAGACATTTACTCTGACGGAATAATCGACTTGTCCGACCTTTCGACCTTATCACTTTTCCTTGTTGGCGATACTGACCTTGAAGACAGTCAGAAGAAGGCAGCCGATGTGGACGGTGACGACGAAATAACTCTTGCAGATCTCGCAAGACTCAGACAGTATCTTTCAAAGAAGATAGATTCACTTACAGACGCTGAAAATGCTGATGCTGAAATGCAGGAAACTGATGTAAAATATAGCGCAGCAATATCTGTCCGTGTAACAGACAATAAACTCGACGAATACCCGCAGCACAGCATTATAGAGGACCGTGCCGGATTTGAAGCCCTGTACAATGAAAAACAGAGCCTTGAAATAGAGAAAACCGGTTTCTACAGCGGCGGTATTTTTCCGATATTAAACGATAAATACACAGATGAATGGTTTGAAACCCATAAGCTGTATGTAGCCTATCCGGGAAAAGGCGGCCCGACAGGTTACAGATATAATGTGGAAAGTGTAACGAATAAGACAGTAACGATTCACTGGGATCAACTCGCAGAAAGTCAGTCCAGAACAGAAAATAAAGCCGACTGGATCATTCTGATTGAAGTGGCAAAGGACGCTGATGTTACTGAGGCTACAGAGATAA
>JAGDDO010000494.1 GCA_017848205.1 Oscillospiraceae bacterium
AGCTATAGGATATACCTATAATTACTATATAAATAATCTTTACAAAAGTCCTGATATAAAGGTTATAGCAGTAGATGGTATAACGCCTGAAAACGAAAATCTCGTAAATAATAAATATCCTTTCGCATCAGCTTATTATGCAGTTATCCGTGCAGATGAACCTGAAAACAGTGAATACAGAAAACTTCGTGACTACATGCTTACAGATGAAGGACAGGAGATAATCAGACTTGCTGGTTACTGCCCTGCAAACGGGTGAACATATGAATGAGTATATCAGAGATCTTATTAATGAAAAAGATGAAATAATAAGAGAATCAGAAATCAAAATACGCAACGCCGCCATGTTCAGAATGGTGGAACTTGCACTGATGGCTTTTTTACTGGCTTTGAGTTATAACAGTCAAACATTGAATTGCGACCGGATATTCACTGGATTAGGCACTGGCATTTATTTGCTTGTTTTATCAGTCCTTTTCGGCATCGATATGTTTCTGACGATTTTATGGATCTTGTGGAGAAAGATCTTCCTTACTCATTTCCTAATGTTCATTTTTCTCGGACTTTTCTTCTATTGGGGATGGGGAATTGCGCTGCTTGCAGGCGGAGGCGCATGGGGGATCGTTATAGCATTATTTTTAGCAGCGAACATTTGGCTTATGAATTTTGTTCCATTTAAGATTTTCAGAGTAGAAAAGAAAGCGATAAAAAAGGCCGAAAAGGAAAAGCAGTGTGTGCTGGATGAACTGCAGAATGAGGATGCGGGATTATAAAGATTGAGTATTGATTATTCAGAGGAGCGATTGATATTGCTTCTCTTTTTTTGTGGCAGATACTTTTCAGCGCTTACCGAAAAGGTGAACCGGCCAGCTGACGCTGACCGGTTAATTTATAATTTTCATCTCGAACGAGATGAAAATCACCTTTTATATTTTTGATTATTCAGAGGGGTCGTAAAATGCTCCTCCTTTTTAGTTAAGACGTTCTTAAGAAAATATTAAGCCACAATACTGCGGTTCTGTGTTATAATAATATCATAACAAAAATAAAAGAACGGAGAACCAGCAATGCTTAAACTTATAATACTTGCCGCCGAGGTATTTCTGCTTATACTGTTTATAATGCCTCTGCCGATAATAAATCCCGGAAATGTAACAGGAATACTGGTGTGTTCGCTGCTTATCGCGGTCACATTATTCCACAAACCGTTTTTCGCAATGTTGAAAAACGTATGGTCAGGCGGCGGAGCAGGGCGCGGGGTCATAGTTGCAGCAGCATTGTTTATTACAGTCTGTGTACTCTATACAGGAGTGCTTTCCTTTAAAATGTACAAAGCAATGTCGAATGAACCTGAAAAGACGGAACTTATTGTTGTACTTGGTTGTCAGGTAAGAGGAGAAACTCCTTCACGAATGCTCAGACACAGACTCGATACAGCTTACGAGGCTATGCAGAAACATCCGGATGCACTGTGCGTAGTCTCAGGAGGAAAGGGGAGCGATGAACTTATTTCCGAAGCAGAGGCGATGCGCCGGTATCTTGTTGCAAAAGGTGCGGATGAAAGCAGGATCGTGATGGAGGATAAGTCAACAAATACTTTTGAAAATATCAGGTTTTCATTTGAACTTACCGATAAACTGGGATACGACCGCGACATTACCATAGTCACAGACGGCTATCACCAGTACCGCGCAGGACTGATCGCCCGAAAGCAGGGGGCAGAGAGTGTAACAGCATACTCAGCGCCTACAGAGTTAAAGTTCCGGGCAACATACTGGGTGCGCGAGTGGCTCGGCCTCAGCAGATTCTTCGTCCTTGGAAGATAATATAAATCAGCGTGGGGTCCGGGGCGAAGCACCGCAATCTCCCCACCCGGAAATACGTCGAAGCAGTATTTCCGGTTTAATCAGTGGTGTCCTGATATGTATGAGTTACTGAAAATAAAAAACAGGGTGCTTTCAGAAAATTCCGGAAGCACCCTGCTTTTATATGAGTTTATACTGTCTGTTTAAGATAAGTGTGGCAGTTTATCAGCAAACGCCCTGAGCCTTCATAGCTTCAGCAACCTTGAGGAAGCCTGCGATGTTAGCACCAGCCATGTAGTTGCCTTCCATGCCGTATTCCTTAGCTGTGTTGTTGCAGTTATTGAAGATGTTTGTCATGATGTCCTTGAGCTTCTTGTCAACTTCTTCAAATGTCCATGAAAGTCTTTCGCTGTTCTGGCTCATTTCGAGACCTGAAACTGAAACGCCGCCTGCGTTAGCAGCCTTAGCCGGACCGTAGAGGATCTTGTTGCCGAGGTATGTGTTGATAGCATCAGGGTTAGAAGGCATGTTAGCACCTTCAGCTACTGCATAAGCACCAGCAGCTACGATGTTCTTAGCGCCTTCGCCGTTGATCTCGTTCTGTGTAGCACATGGAAGAGCGATGTCGATCTTGATGAGACCAGCATTTGACTTGAGTGTCCATACGCTGCCTTCGTGGTATTCAGCGTTCTTGTGTGATGTTCTCTTTGTGTATTCTGTAAGTCTTGCTCTTTCAACTTCCTTGAGCTGCTTGAGAAGATCAAGATCGATTCCGTCCGGATCGTAAACGTAGCCGTTTGAGTCAGAAACTGTAACTACCTTAGCGCCGAGCTGTGTAGCCTTTTCTGTAGCGTAGATAGCAACGTTGCCTGAACCTGAGATAGCAACTGTCTGGCCCTTGAATGACTTGCCGTTAGCAGCGAGCATGCAGTCTGTGAAGTAGCAGAGACCGTAACCTGTAGCTTCTGTTCTTGCGAGTGAGCCGCCCCACTGTAAGCCCTTACCTGTGAGAACGCCTGTGAATTCGTTTCTGATTCTCTTGTACTGGCCGTACATATAACCGATTTCTCTTGCGCCTGTACCGATGTCGCCTGCAGGAACGTCTGTGTCAGCACCGATGTGCTTGCAGAGTTCTGTCATGAAGCTCTGGCAGAAACGCATAACTTCAGCGTCTGACTTGCCCTTAGGATCGAAGTCAGAACCACCTTTACCGCCGCCCATAGGAAGTGTTGTAAGTGAGTTCTTGAGGATCTGTTCAAAGCCGAGGAACTTAAGGATGCTGATGTTTACAGATGGGTGAAGTCTGAGACCACCCTTGTAAGGTCCGATTGCAGAGTTGAACTGGATTCTGAAACCGCGGTTTACCTGTACCTTGCCGTTGTCGTCAACCCACGGTACTCTGAAGATGATCTGTCTTTCAGGTTCAACGATTCTGTCGAAAACGCCTGCTTCGATGAGATCCTGTCTCTTGTCAGCAACTGGTTCGAGAGTTTCGAAAACTTCTGTAACAGCCTGAAGGAATTCAGGTTCGTTAGCGTTACGAGCTGCAACCTTATCGAGTAAGTTCTTTAAGTATTCATTTTTGATAGCCATTTTAGAAAATCCTCCTAAAAAAATTTTACTTGTTACTACAAGTGATTTTTCTCTGAATCACTCACGAAAATAATTATAAAATATCTCCGGAAAAAAATCAAGTAAAAAATCAGAAAAAAATTGAAAAACATGAAATTTTTCTGTCAGATATTAGAAATTCAGCCTCAGGCAAGTTGCAGGAAAATTATATCAGTGTTGCAAATGTACGCAGATACGGGATTCAGAGCGCCTGGGCGGTTTAATCAATTAAATCCGATGTTTGCAGAATAAAGATTACAAAATGGTTACAAAATTTTGCAAGTCGGGAGTTCTCAACTTGCATGATTGGATTTTAAGGGAAATCAAGGAATTAAATAGAATTGTTTCCGTGCCGTGAACATGTGTTTTTTTATAGCTTCCGGAATTCTTTCCTGACATGACTGCAAACTGTACATTATGTATGAGAGTAAAACCTGAAACGGCCTGAAAATTTTACTTGACACCCGCTTTACAAATGTGTAAAATAGAATAGATGAGTAAGCTGTACGGTAGCATGATCGCTTCAGGTCATGAGGAAAGTCCGGGCATCGCAGAGCGGGGCAGCTGCTAACGGCAGCCGGAGGCGACTCCAGGGCCAGTGCAACAGAGATATACCGCCGGTTTTACCGGTAAGGGTGGAAAGGCGAGGTAAGAGCTCACCAGAGTGCAGGAGACTGTACTGCTATGTAAACCCTGTCCGATGCAACGTCTATTGGTACAGCCTGTCTTAACATCTGCTCGGTGGACAGTCTGTAATGACGGCTTGAGGCCTGCGGCGACGCAGGTCCTAGATAAATTACCGTACACGACAGAACCCGGCTTACAGGCTTACTCATTTTATTTGATTATATCCGGAAGGAAGAACATAATTTGAGTAAAAAAAAGGTTGTCTGTATTTTTTCAGTCATAGCCGTTCTGGTTATCGGAGTGCTTGCAGGTCTCTACTTTATAGTTATTAAAAAGAATAATGAGACTGAATATGCGAAAACCAGAGAGGGAATGAAGATAATCGAGAACGCATCCATTCCGGGCGTTTCCGTGTTTGTTCCTGAAGACTATGTAAAGACTGATGATCAGGACATTATAAAATACGTTAAGGACGAAAGAAAGACAGATGAAGGCACCGAATACGGCGCGCAGGTTTTTCTTACATCCGAAAAAGTTGACAATGACGTTGTGAACTACGCTTATAACGCTGTCAGAAAATATGAAAACATAACCGATTCATTCAATATAAGAGAAGAAAGAGACGAGGAGATCGGCGGTGCTCCGGTTCATATCGTCCGCTTTGACTACGGCCTTTCGCTTGACAGTGGAAACAAAACATTTTCAGCTCTTTCCGCTTACATGTTAGGCAACGGCAGATCCTACGTTCTTACCTGTATTTCCGGTTCCGATGATTTCCCTCAGTATGAAGAGGACTACAACAGAATATACAAAACAATGGCGCTCGTTGAAGAAAAAGTAAAATCGAATTAATATTCGGAAACAGAGACTTCGCCCGTGCCTCACTGATTTATAAATAAATCAGTTCTTATAAAAAAACACAGTGACCGCAAAACGGATTTGCGGTCACTGTATTTTTTTGGAGATCATCTATGACATAACTGTCAGTCATGTGAAAAAAGCTGTTTTGAAAACACTGATCAAACCGGGGAATACAGCGGGGCTTCGCCCCCGTGTCCCGCGATGATTTATGAATAGATCATCGTTTTCTCAGGTGAATAATATCAGATCGAGAGAATTTATCACTCCGTCACCGTTTATGTCGAAGTCTGTGGTGTAATCAGCTTCAGGCAAAAGTAAAATGTAGTTTGTCAGGCTGTTTCTGAATTCACTGTTTCTGATAACCTCTTCGCCTTCCTCAGGCTCAGTTACTGTAACATCGAATGAAATACTGGAATATCCGTAAACAACGGTAACTGTCTGTTTTCCAGGTGCTGTGAAGTCGTAGAATGCAGTAAGCTTTGCGGTGTCAACATTTGCAATCTCACGGTTGTTGAGGAAAAACTTTATTCCGGAAAGATCAAGAAATTCATCAGTGTAGTACTCAGTCCTTGCTGCTGTACAGTCAAGTGAGAATACTATGTTTCTTTCGACGGTGTTTAAGTCCGTGTCGCCGGTGATCCTTTTCAGATCCCAGAACTGGTCGTCAAGTGCTTCATATTCCGAAACAAATGCTTTTCCGTTTGAAAATGTGAGTACCTGATTTGTGTCTGCCGGATTACATATAGTATAAAGGTCGTTGATCTCAGTGAGAATGCTCCATTCAGTGTTTTCTGAAAAGTCGTTTTCAAGGAAGAAAACACCTTCTTCTGTTCTGGCAAGAACAAGATCTGAATAAACTGAACAGATCCTGTAATTACCGTCTTCAAGAGGTTCAAATCTGAAGTTCTGGCGTACATCGGAAGAGTTTCTTGCATTTAATGCAGGATCCGCTTCGTCAGTGCGTGTAATAAAATCTTCTGAAAAACCGGATCTTATTCTGAAAGCATCTCCGTAAAATCTGCCTTCAGTATCATCCGGGTAAATATATCCTAATAGTCTGTAGCCTCTGCTTTCCCATGTGGCATCAGACATTTCCTCGTAGCTTGTGAAAAGTGCGCCGCCGTACTGCGATTCAGAGATAAGAACTGTATTTCCGTCTTCCGAAACAGATTCTGCAACGGATACGTGTCCGGTGTAGTTGTCATACCTGTCAAAGCATTTTACCGAACCCGGCCTTGCTTCGCATCCGTACGAATAAGCGTGTGAATTTCTGTTTTCACCGTACCATCTGCCCGCATTGTTGCGGCTGAGTGCCGGTGCTTCCCCTGTTATTTCAAATATGCGTCCCCACGCATAGGCTGTACAGTTAGGCATTTCACAGTGGAATGTGTTGTACGGATTTTCGGTACTGTAGTAGTAGCGGTATTCCGGAGCTTCCTCGTTGTTTTCAGGAGCTTCAGTGCGGATCTCAAACTGTGTTTCATAAGCTGATACAGCCGGTGCAGCAGTGGAAAAAACGATTGCTGCAGATAAAAAAGAAGATAATACTGAACGTAAGTGAATGTCCATAATTTTTTAATCCCTTCGGTAAGTTTCTGTGGTGCGGATTTTTCTCAGAAAACGCTGAACGATATGTGGATCAGTTTTCTGATCGGATTGGCGTTTTCCTTATGTTCTTATGATATACTTCTCCTACGTATTTGTCAATAACATTGACAAAGTTCACATAAAATTTGTTTAAAACAACGGCTATGAACTATGCTAATTCAGCGATTGCACATAAATGAAATCATAAAATATGGCATAGTTTCAGGTATTTGGGTTGTGGAAAACTCACAAAAACCTGACTGGCGATTTCTTGATTTCTGTGAACAGTTACCGAATAATAAACAGGGAGTTATTATATTTCACATGATGTTCCTTTAAGTGAAAGCTGATCTGTTCATAAATCAGCGCTGGGCCAGGGGCGAAGCCCCGCGGTCTCCCAAACAGGAAATAGTGCAAAGCCTTATTTCTAAGAAAACGCTGAGTTATTCATAAATCAGCGTGGGGCACGGGGCGAAGCCCCGCAATCTCCCCACCCGGAAATACGGCGAAGCCGTATTTCCACTTTAATCAGTGTTTCCCTAATCTAATCAGTGTTTCCTTAACGGAAAATATGAGTTTTATTAGAATTTCATTAATTCAGTTGCATTTGTACGTAACTGAATTTATAATAGATAACAGAGTTCAAAAAAAGAGAGGTATTCATTATGACCGAAAACAAACGGCTTAAGCGGTCTGCAGCATTTCTTGCAGCTTTGCTTATGCTTTTGCCATGTGCCGGATGTTCCGGAAACAACGGCTCACAGGGCGGTGGAGGAAACGCTTCATCCGCATCAGACCAGAATAACGCTTCTTCGGTAAAGCTGCCGAAACGAGCTGCAAAGCTTACTGATGAGCAGAAAAAGGATGCGTCCGATAAAAATATTTCAGAAGAACGTTTCTGCACTGACAATGAACAGATCACAAAAGTTGCCGAAGATCTTCTGAAGCAGTACTGTGACGGAATGACAGAAGCCGATCATGACAAGTGTTTTGATGTATTTCCGGCATTCTATAAAAAGGCAGTAGAAAAAGAAAACAGTGAATGCGGTGATACAAACGAGCAGTATATGCAAAGTATAAAGAAAGGCTTTGCAGATTCATACGGTGATGATTTTTATATTTTCCCGACGGTAACTTCTGTGCTGCAGCTCAGTGATGAATCCCTTGAGGGGACCGAAGAAAGACTGAAAAAGTCATTTGGCGAAGATATCAGCCTTGATGATCTTTACTATGTATACTTTAATGAGAATGTACGCGGATCAAAAAACAAATCTTCAGATGCACTCGAATTTTTCATTCTTGTGATGGATGAAAACTGCTATCTTTACGATGATTACTATGAAACTGCTGATGAGGAAAATAACGGAGCAGTAAAAGAGCCAGAAGAAAAAGCGAACAGCTAAGGAATAAAAGGGGCAGAAGAAAATGGACAAAACGATAGCAAACAAACTTATAGCATTAAGAAAACAGAACGGATTTTCTCAGGCAGATCTGGCAGCGAGACTCGGAACTGATGTTCCGACCGTTGCCGGATGGGAGAGTGCAGATATCTCACCTGATACGGAAAATCTTCTTAAAATAGCAAGACTTTACGGAATTTCACTGGACAGGCTGTTTGAACTTAATTCAGATCCTGTGAATCAGCGCTCAGCCATCTCGCTTGACAAGAACGCAGGGGAGATATACCCGAATGGAGCGCCGCAGCCTGCAGCGACACAGGGCGCGCCTGCGGCACAGTATGCTGAACCTCAGGATATGAGCGGATATTTTAAGTATGAAACAGCAGATGAAAGCGCAGGCCTTCCGGCTGCTGTAAACGCCGCGGCTCCGTCTGCCGGAACGAATGACGGAAGTATCTCAGCGCTCAGTGACGTGATCGAAAAAATAGGAAAAGACGAAAAATTTTATAAAAACCTTATGAAGTTTCCGTATCCTGTTGCAGCAGCCGCTGCTTTTTTTGCCGGCGGTGCACTGTTTGATCTGTGGCATCCGCTGTGGATGCTTTTCCTGACGATACCGCTTTACTATACGACTATTGAAGCTATAAGAAAGAAAAATGCAAATATTTTCTGTTATCCGGTTTTTGTAACGCTCATGTATCTCATTTCCGGATTCATGTTTGATCTGTGGCATCCGGGCTGGCTTACTTTCCTTACGATACCGCTTTACTACTGGCTCATAAACGCCTACGGAATAGGTGTGCCGGACAACGATGATGACGACGAAAACGGAAAGAAGAAAAAGAAAAGAAGGAAAAAATAAACCGCGGTGAAGATGTGACAAGGGATTTCTTTTCGAAGGTACTCTTCGGAACGGGCAGAATGGACTAAAAGTCATCAAAAAGAGCTAAGTTTTATTTAATACCTGATAATTTTTCAGAAAACAATTGCTTTTTCCGTATAATTCGGGTATAATTATAAAGGCTAAAAAATTTATTTCTTACGGAGGAATTTAATAATGTTAGTTTCAGCTAAAGAAATGCTCGATAAAGCAAGAGCAGGCAAATACGCAGTAGGCCAGTTCAACATTAACAACCTTGAATGGACAAAGGCTATCCTTCTCACAGCAGAAGAACTCAAGAGCCCGGTAATCCTCGGTGTTTCTGAAGGTGCTGGTAAGTATATGTGCGGCTTCGAAACAGTTGCTGCTATGGTAGCTGCTATGGACAAGTCACTCGGAATCACAGTTCCTGTAGCACTTCACCTTGACCACGGTTCATACGAAGGCTGCTACAAGTGCATCAAGGCAGGCTTCACATCAATCATGTTCGACGGTTCACACTTCCCAATCGACGAAAACGTTGCTAAGACAACAGAACTTGTAAACGCAGCTCACCACCTCGGCCTTTCAATCGAAGCTGAAGTTGGTTCAATCGGCGGCGAAGAAGACGGCGTTATCGGTATGGGCGAATGCGCAGATCCTAACGAATGCAAGCAGATCGCTGATCTCGGCGTAGACTTCCTTGCTGCAGGTATCGGTAACATCCACGGTAAGTATCCCGCTGACTGGCAGGGTCTTAACTTCGAGAGACTCGCTGAGATCAAGGAAGCTATCGGTGGCAAGCCTATGGTTCTCCACGGTGGTTCCGG
>JAGDDO010000495.1 GCA_017848205.1 Oscillospiraceae bacterium
GCTGCCTTTAAGCCGTACTTCTTTCTTTCCTTCATACGAGGATCACGTGTAAGGAAACCTGCCTTCTTAAGAAGAGGGCGATATTCCTCTGCGTCTACCTGAAGGAGCGCACGTGAGATACCATGACGGATAGCGCCTGCCTGGCCGGTGAATCCACCGCCGCGTACGTTAACCGTGATATCAAATTTATCTTCTGTATTGGTAAGAGCGAGGGGCTGACGAACAACAACCTTGAGGGTCTCAAGACCGAAGTACTCGTCGATGTCTCTCTTATTAACTGTGATCTTGCCTGAACCGGGTACTAAGAATACTCTGGCAACACTGCTCTTTCTTCTTCCTGTTCCATAGAACTTTCCTGCAACTTTAGCCATTTAAAGAATCCTCCCTTCAATTAATAGTTCTTCTTGATGCTGTTGAGTTCGAGTACTTCGGGCTTCTGTGCCTGATGCTCATGCTCTGCACCTGCGTATACATGGAGCTTTCTGATCATCTCGCGACCGAGAGCTGCCTTGGGAAGCATGCCCTTAACTGCCATACGGATAACTTCCTCAGGCTTCTTCTCGAGCATCTCCTTAAGAGTGGTCTCACGTACTCCGCCGGGATAATCTGAATGGCTGATATAAAGCTTCTGCTCAAGCTTCTTACCTGTAACCTTGATCTTTGCTGCGTTGATAACGATAACGTTGTCACCCATATCAAGGAAAGGTGTAAAGGTAGGCTTGTTCTTGCCTCTTAAAATGCTTGCAACTGCTGATGAAAGACGACCGAGTGTCTGGCCTTCAGCATCAATGACATACCACTTGCGCTCAACAGAAGCGCCGCTGGGCATATAAGTCTTTGTTGTTTCCATTGTAGTTCCTCCTTATAAAATGTGTTGCTTATTTAGACTCGCGGGCCAATACCGCCGCGACTGCACTGAAGTAATCTCTTTAAACTGTTTACGTTCAGACCAAGCACAAGTATACTTGCCACAGACGCGGATGTCAACAAAAAAGTTGTCAGTTTTTTGAAATAATTTCAAACAAAAGCGGGATATGTCACTTTGATAATGACATATCCCACTGTATAATTCAAAACTTATTTCCCCTGGCCATTAAAAACCTGTATCAAAAACCTCAATTACTGTCAGTTTTCTTTTCCGGGCCCACGGTTATCACTCCGCTTTCGAACACTTCCACAGTCTTATCGGCATGCGTTGCTACTATCAGGACGCGAACTTTACTTCCGTCCGCAGTCTTTTTCGGTGCCTTTAACGTAAATACACCGTCCTTATAAGTCACCTTGATCTTTGACTTCGAGCTGGAAGACTGCGTAAATTTCTTTCCGTTTGTAAGTGTATAGCCTTCGCCTTCCTCCAGTGCTGTGGTCACATAAACCTTGATCTTATCTGTAGTCGGACCGTCCTTGCTGCTGCAGACAAGCGAATAATCCAAAGTTTCCTCCACTGCGGCGTCTGCTGCCGAACCAAGCGCATAGGCCTTGTCCAGACCGTCAATACTCTGTACCGCATTCGAAACGAGTACAGACAAAGTAACCTTTTTGCCTGATTCGTTGTTGATCACACTTATGCCGATCTTCTTAACTTTCCCGTCCGAAGGAGCAGATTTAAGTGTTATCGTCGCGCTCTGTGCCGCATCCTCCGAGACGCTTATATCAAGGAGACCGTCGGTATCCTTCGATGAATCCCAGGTAAACGATGTGTACGCTGAAAGCACAGTTCCTTCTGCATTTACAAAGACTTTTTCGCTGTCTCCCTGGTTCAGCATAATACTCTTTACGGCTTCCGCTTTCTCTGCTTTACCGTATTGAGTCAGATACATCTTCTTCGGTGCGGTTCCTACGGCAACGTCAAAATACTTTGACTCCACGATCTTCTTTTCCTTGCTGTTAAAAGTCGCAACCCAGATACGGGCAGTGCCTGCCTTCTTGCCCGCACTTACATTGACCAGTCCATCCTTAGCCTTGATACTGGCCTTCGCGACATCAGACTTCTTTGCTTTTCCTCCGGTTCCGAATGCATTTGCAACATCATCAATATCTGTACCGGTTACACTGACTATGTATTTACAGCCGTCAGGAAGCTCCGAGATTAGGTCCGAAAGTGTTCTGGATGTTGTTTTATAATAGATACTGTCTTTCTTATTATCCTTGCCGTTAACCCAGATATCAGGCTGTCCGTCGGGCTCTGTGTTTTCAATAGTTGACGATCCGCTGCCGGTGTTTGAGGGCTTACCCGTTCTGGTTATATCAAAAACAAATTTGCTCTTTTCGACCTGAATTGTCCTTCCCTTCATCGTCAGCTGGAAGTGGGCGGTCCCTTTGAACTCTCTCACTGCATATACTTTACTGAGATCCATCATAAGATGCAGGACTCTCGGTCCGTTTCCGGGTTCGATCGCGATGTCTTCAGTCGTATAAATGTCAAACATCTTGAAATCGGAACCCTTGAACTGCTTCAAATAGTAGTCTTTGTAGAATGGCGATTCACTTTCGAAGCAGTCAAAGTACATTTTAATAAAATCGGTCACACTGTCGCCGGCATTGTATGCCTTCTTCATGGTTGTGTA
>JAGDDO010000496.1 GCA_017848205.1 Oscillospiraceae bacterium
CGGAATCAAGTGGAGAGTCCTCGGAGTTCTGTTTGCCTTCTTTCCGGTGGTCAACATAATAATCCTGCTTCGTATGGTACGCCTTGCAGACAGTGAATACAAGGTCGAGTGCCGTCTTGCAGAACTTGACCGTTCCCGTGCGGGAGACAGGATATGTGCTACAAAATATCCGGTTCTCATGGTCCACGGCGTTTTCTTCCGTGACTTAAGACTTTTCAACTACTGGGGCAGAATACCTGAGGAGCTCGAAAAGAACGGGGCGAAGATCTTCTACGGTTCACAGCAGTCAGCTGATTCCGTAGCCGGATGTGCCGGAGAGCTTAAGGCTAAAATAGATGAAATAGTCGCAAAGGAACACTGTGAAAAGGTAAATATAATCGCTCACTCAAAAGGCGGACTCGATTCAAGATACGCCATTTCACTTCTCGGTGCCGGCGACAAGGTGGCAAGTCTTACTACGGTCAACACTCCCCACAGGGGATGCCAGTTCGCAGACTACCTCATGTCAAAGGCTCCTGACGGATTAAAGGAACAGCTTGCTTCAAAGTATAACGCAGCACTCAAGAAGCTCGGCGACACGAATCCTGACTTCATAGCCGCTGTTACCGACCTGACAGCTTCATCATGTTCGGAATTCAACCGTAAATGTCCTGATGTTCCGGGTGTTTACTACCAGAGCGTGGGATCGCGTTCAGTATCAGCATCCGGCGGACGTTTTCCGCTTAATCTTTCCTATCATCTGGTAAAATATTTCGACGGACCAAATGACGGGCTTGTTTCGGTCGATGCCATGAAGTGGGGCGATTCCTTCCGCATGATAGAACCTGAAGGCCGCAGAGGAGTTACCCACGCAGATGTCATTGACTTAAACCGCGAAAACATCAAAGGATTTGACGTAAGGGAGTTCTATGTAGGTCTTGTAAACGACCTGAAAAACAAGGGGTTCTGATCCTTCCCTTTTTCACTGTAAAAATGTCCGGAGCACCCTTTACGGATGACGGGCTGTTTACGGACGAAAAAACACAAATATACAATTTCACCCCATCGGCTATAAAAACCGGTGGGGCTTTGTTTATATTTAATTTTATTGTATAAAATCATAAGTATTGATTTTTTTTCATTTGTATAATTTAATTATTTCTCTTGACATTTAAGTAAATATCATTGTATAATATAAATCAGAAAAATGGTATTTTGTTGTATTATTTTAGTTTTGAACGATCAGAAAGGAAAATGCTGTTATGAGTATTTTTAAGAGGTTTATTTCAGCTGCATGTGCACTCGCCGTTGTTGGCACATTCAGCTTCACGTTCGCACCGAGCAATACGGGAGAAACAAAGTTAAACGCAGCAGTGGATTCAAACAACGATGACTGGCTCCACGCAAAGGGAAGCAGACTTTACGACATGAACGACAATGAAGTCTGGCTCACAGGTGCGAACTGGTTCGGATTCAACTGTAATGAAGCCTGCCCGCACTATCTCTGGAGCGCTGATGCTGATGACTGTCTTACAGAGATCGCCGACCGCGGTATCAACATCATCCGTTTCCCTATTTCAACTGAGCTTATCGTTTCATGGATGAACGGCAAGCCGAATCCGGTAAACAGCTTCTCTGCAAATGCTGATCCTGCATTCACTATCAATGCGGATTTCTGCGAAGCTGACGGC
>JAGDDO010000497.1 GCA_017848205.1 Oscillospiraceae bacterium
ATCGAAGGAATAAGAAGAAAACCTGTTCCGCCTGAAAAGGAAGGTATGGTTCATTTTGTAGGCATTGCCTGCCTGATGGTGCTCATGGTCATCATAACAGTCGGAGACATTTCAAAGATCTTTGCAAACTGACAGGAAAGATGTATTTGCGGATATGCAGGACAGTATAAATAAATTTGATTATAGTGAACGTAAACTTTTTGCGTTCACTATAATAATCCCGGAGGTATTTTCAGATGAGAAAAGTTAAAAAGGTAAAACTTGGTGATCTCACATTCGGAGGCGGTCACATTTACATACAGTCAATGCTGAATGTAAGTTCCGACGATATAGAAGGAAGTGTAAAACAGGCAGTTGCTCTTGAAAAGGCAGGCTGTGAGATAGTTCGCGCTGCTATTCCTGACAAAAATGCAGTTGCTCTTATCCCTGCCATCAAGGAAGCGGTAAATATTCCGCTTGTTGCTGACATTCACTTTGACTATCGTCTTGCGCTTATGGCTGCTGAGGCCGGCGTAGACAAGATAAGGATCAATCCTGGTAATATCGGTGACATGGACAGGGTTAAAGCTGTAGCCGATGCCTGTGCAAACAGGGGAATACCGATAAGGATCGGCGTAAACTCCGGATCGGTCGAAAAGGATGTCCTTGCAAAATACGGCGGACCAACTCCTGATGCTCTTGTTGAGAGCGCAATGAACCACGTAAAACTTCTCAACCGCTATGACTTTGACGACATTGTTATCTCGATCAAATCCTCAAACGTAAAGAATATGATCGCAGCGTACAGAAAAATGAGCGAAACAGCTGATTATCCGCTTCATCTCGGCGTTACTGAAGCGGGTACCGAGAGAATGGGTATTATCAAGTCATCTATAGGCATAGGTTCACTTCTTGCTGACGGAATTGGTGAAACTATCAGAGTATCTCTTACAGGAGATCCTGTGAGGGAAGTCTATGCTGCCCGTGACATACTGAAAGGCCTTGGCCTTACTGACGGTGTTGAATTTGTTTCCTGCCCGACCTGCGGAAGAACAAGGATCGATCTTATCAAAGTTGCAGGTGAAGTAGAGGAAGCTCTTGCAGGCGTTAAAAAGAACATCAAGGTCGCTGTAATGGGCTGCGTGGTTAACGGACCGGGCGAAGCCAAGGAAGCCGACATCGGAATTGCCGGCGGTGACGGATGCGCCGTTATGTTCAGAAAGGGCGAGATCCTCAGAAAAATACCGGAGGATCAGATCGTAAGCGAATTATTAAAAGAAATTGAAAAACTTTAAGAACGGAGAAGCCGGATGACCGAATTTAATGTACTTGAATTTCTGAAAGATTTTAATGTCGAAATACCTGAAAATATCTCAAAGGGAAGTCTTTTCAGGATAACATATACCTCAGATTATCGTACATTCTGCTTTTATCTGAAATTTGAAGAACTCATTGACGCTGAAAGCACAATGAAGTTCGAAAGAAATATGTGCAAATGCCTTTCGGCGGAAAACGTGAGCATAGTATGCCGTTATCCTTCCGAGCTTTTCACACTTGAATATTTTGAGACACTTAAATGGAAACTCAAAAGAAAAATATCGGCGGTAAACGGATTTCTTGACAACTGTGATGTTTCCATGGACGGAGACACTATCACGATCGATCTTAAACACGGCGGTGCGGAACTGCTTGAAAAGTCCCATTTCACCCGTGAAATGTCATCACTTATAAAGGAAGAGTTTGATCTTGACTATAAGGTAAAACTGACCGGCGAACTTGAAGTAACAAGGGAACATCATGATCAGCTGATCGGGGAAACACTTGCTTCGCTTCCTGATCATTCAGCACAGTTTGCTGCAAGTCCTTCACCGGCTTCTTCCGGAGGAGGATCAAAGGACGATTCAAAACCTGCGTCCTTCCGTGAAGTACAGCTTGGCGGACTCGGACTTAATGCTGATTTTGAAGACGGTCTCGGTAAGCTTATAAGAGGCCGTGAAATAAGAGATCCTGCTATGCCGATACGTGATGCAATAAAGACACTCGGCACAAAAGTCACTGTCTGGGGTGACGTTTTTGAGCTTGAAAGCAAGGAGATCAAAGGCGATAGAACTGTTTTCACTTTTACCATAACCGACTATACAGGCTCACTTCTTGTCAAGGTCTTTGAAAAGAACGACAAGATATCTGCTTCGGGTCTTGATACGGTCAAAAAGGGAACAAGCATTGTTGTCAACGGACGAATCGACTTTGACAACTTTGCCAAGGACATTACCATTATGGCGGACTCAGTCATTACAGCAAAGCGCGTAATGAGAAAGGATAATGCAGAAGTGAAGCGTGTAGAACTTCACATGCATACCTCCATGTCATCGATGGATGCGGTCACACCGGCTGAACTGCTTGTTAAGCGTGCTCATGACTGGGGACATCCTGCTGTTGCCATTACCGATCACGGTAACGTACAGGCATTCCCGGAAGCAATGAACACTGTAGCCGGTTTCAAGGACGATTTCAAGATAATCTACGGCTGTGAGGCCTATGTGGTAAATGATATCGACATTCCTAGAATACTCAACAAGGACGATAACCGAAGCATAAACGATGAGATCATTATTTTTGACGTTGAAACTACTGGTTTAAGTTCAAGAAGTGACCGCCTCATTGAAATAGGTGCAGTCAGAGTCAAGGATCTTCAGATAATCGATGAATTCGATATATTTGTAAACCCTGGAAGGTCAATTCCTCCGAATATAACTGAGCTTACCGGCATTACAAATGCCATGGTGGAAAACGCTCCTGATGAAGTGGAAGCACTGCGTCAGTTCATGGAATACTGCGGTGACAAACCTGTTCTCGTTGCTCACAACGCACAGTTCGATACATCATTTATCAATGAATGCGCAAAGCGAAACGGCATTGACTTTGAATACAAGTTTATCGATACACTTTATCTCTGCAGAGCTGTACTCAAAGATCTTGCAAAGCACAAGCTTGATACAGTTGCAAAGCACCTGAAACTCGGAAAGTTTGAGCATCACAGAGCAGCTGACGATGCAAGAATACTTGCAAAGATATATATTAAAATAATTGAAAATATAAAGAACGAAAACAACATAAAGGTTCTGTCTGATCTCAATTCAAACATCGAAAAGATCGACGTGAAGAAGCTCAAGTCCTATCACCAGATAATTCTTGTAAAGAATCAGCTCGGACTTAAGAATCTTTATAAAATGGTTTCATACGGTCATCTTGATTATTTCTACAAGAAACCGCTGATGCCTAAATCCGTTCTTGAAAAGCACAGGGAAGGCCTTATTTTCGGAAGCGCATGTGAGGCGGGCGAACTCTTTCAGGCTCTCGTGGAAAACCAGCCTCATGAAAAAGTAGTGGAACTGGCAAAATTCTACGATTATCTCGAGATCCAGCCGCATGCAAACAATGCGTTCATGTTAAAAAGCGGAACGGCAAAGAGCGAGGAAGAGCTTATTGACTACAATAAAAAGATTGTTGCTCTCGGTGAGGAACTGGGTCTTCCGGTAGTTGCTACCTGTGACGTTCATTTTATGGATAAGGAAGATGCGATTTTCCGTAAGGTTCTTCAGACCGGTAACGGATTCAAGGACAATGACCAGCCGCCGCTTTTTCTGCGTACCACAGATGAGATGCTCGGCGAATTTACTTATCTCGGTGAGGAAAAAGCCTTTGAGGTTGTCGTAAAGAATACAAACCTTATTGCCGACATGATCGAGGAAGTACGTCCGATCCCGAAGGGAACCTATACTCCTACAATCGACGGAGCCGAGGAGGATCTTGTGCGCATTACTCATGACAAGGCACACGAGATATACGGCGATCCGCTTCCGGAAATAGTTGAAAAGCGACTCGACCGTGAGCTTTCATCGATCATCAAGCACGGATTTGCCGTACTCTACATCATCGCTCAGAAGCTTGTATGGAACTCAGTTGACCACGGATATCAGGTTGGTTCACGAGGATCAGTTGGTTCTTCATTCGTTGCGTCCATGGCGGGTATTTCGGAAGTAAATCCGCTGTGTCCGCATTACATCTGCCCTAAGTGCAAGTACAGTGAATTTGACACTTCAGGTACATACGGTTCAGGTTTTGACCTTCCGCAGAAATTCTGTCCGAAGTGTGGTACCGACATGCTCAGGGAAGGACATGATATTCCGTTCGAGACCTTCCTTGGATTTGACGGCGACAAGGCGCCGGATATCGACCTTAACTTCTCCGGTGAATACCAGTCATCTGCTCACCGTTACACCGAACAGCTCTTCGGCCGTGACAACGTGTTCAAGGCGGGTACTATCTCGACCGTAGCGGAAAAGACAGCCTTCGGTTATGCAAAGGGTTACTGTCAGGACATGGGTCTTGAAGTAAACACTGCTGAAATACTCAGACTTGCCAAGGGTTGTACCGGTGTAAAGAAGACGACAGGTCAGCATCCGGGAGGTATGGTCGTTGTTCCTAACGACTACGAGGTTTACGACTTCACACCTGTTCAGCATCCGGCTGATTCAGCAGACAGCGACGTTATTACGACCCACTTCGACTTCCATTCGCTTCACGATACAATTCTTAAGCTTGACGAGCTCGGACATGTCGTTCCTACTCTTTACAAGCATCTTGAAGATATGACTGGAATGCTTACCAAGGACGTTCCTACATCAGATCCTGATGTTATCAGGATGATCACCGACGCTTCCGTACTTGGAGTTG
>JAGDDO010000498.1 GCA_017848205.1 Oscillospiraceae bacterium
ACCAGGTTTCTGCCGAAGAGATCGCTTTCCTGACGGAAAATACCGAAAACTGTGAACTCGATATTGTATACGGACTTCGCCGTGTGGACAACAGCAAAAACATATATCAGAAGATACTTGTCCTGTTCTGCAGCCATTTCGAAAAGAACTGCAGGAAAGCATCAGAACTGCTTGCAAATGAAGACTGGAACGGCCTTCGCATCGTCATTCACTCGCTGAAAGCCCAGGCCCGCGGGATCGGCGGCGATCTTCTTGCTCAGATGGCAGAGGTAATGGAGAAAAAGCTGATGCAGAATGATCAAGATTACGTAAGATCAGCCTTCCCTCTCCTTGTGCTTCAGTGGAAACGTACCAGAGATAATGCGGAACGTCTTTCTGAACTGCTTCCGTCAGACGGAGATAAAACGGAGACTGAAAACACGGATGAACTTACAGTTCAGGCTGTTCATGCGCTTGAAAACAATCTCTGGCTCAATGCCCGGAAAGCAGTGGAAACACTTCAGAAGCGGAATAGCGGTGAACCGGTATACGCAGAAATTCTGCAGCTTATAGAAAAATTTGAGTTTGAAAAAGCACTTGAATTACTTGAAAAAGGAGATAAGAAAAATGAATGTACCTAAAATCATGGCAATTGATGACGATATGGAAATGCTCAAACAGCTCGCCCTTATGCTCGGCGGACAGTATGATGTCAGTGTTATGACAAGCGCAAAGCAGGCTCTCGATTCCCTTAACCGCGGATATCTGCCTGATCTTATCCTGCTTGATGTAATGATGCCGGAAACAGACGGCTTTTCAATGATGGAGCATCTTCACAGAAATCCGGAATACAAAAAAATCCCTGTGATCTTTCTCACAGGGATGACTGATGCAGATGATGAAATACGCGGCCTTAAACTCGGCGGATCGGACTATATCCGCAAACCCTTTGTCCGCGAGGTGCTCCTTGCCCGGATATCAGTACAGCTCGCTAAAACTTCTGCAAAGCATGATCACGTCTCGTCACGGATAACAGCCATGCTTACAGAAAATGAAAAGAAGGTCGCCGAGGAGCTCTATCAGGGATATACCGGAAAAGAGATCTCTGAAAAACTCTACTACTCGTACAGCTATGTCAAAAAAGTAGTCGCATCACTGAAATCAAAGCTGAATGCTGAAACATCAGTAGAACTTATGCGCAAGCTTCGTGAAGAAGAATAAATTACATTTCAGATTGTAACATAGTCGGACTCCCACGGCGTTTTATTTACGGTTCTCATTGACTTTTAAACCAAATTGATGTATAATAAATCCAAATAAAGCGAAATTGTTATTAAAGAACATTTCACTCTGAGGGGGGTAATACGAATATGGATAAGGATGTAATGATAGGGACATGGGCATGGGGTTCCGGTGTCAGCGGAGCAAGGGCTGTTTTCGGAAATTCGCCGGATGTATCTGTTTTAAGACAGTCTTTCAGCAAAGCAGTGGAACTCGGGCTGTTAAACTGGGATACTGCCGCTGTATACGGAATGGGTACCTGCGAAGCCCTGCTTGGTTCTCTTATAAAGGGACGAAGTGATATTTTCATATCAACTAAATTCTTCCCGCCGAAAAAATATTCGAACGGTGAACTTACAAAGTCTTTTAATGAGAGTATGAAGCGTCTGCAACGTGAAAATGCTGATCTTTTCTGGCTTCACACTCCAAATAATATCACCGCAAACCTGAAGGAAGCCGTTCCGCTTATGAAGGAAGGCAGGATAAAAAGTATTGGCATTTCCAACGTTTCAATGGAACACATAAAAGAGGCTGAGAAAGCACTTTCTGAGTACGGCCTTAAACCGGGTGCGGTACAGAATCACTTCAGCCTTCTGAGAAACGACCAGCAGCCGATTATCGATTACTGCAATGCAAACGGAATACGTTACTACGCATATATGGTTCTCGAACAGGGCGCACTTGGCGGTAGATATAACGCAGAAAACCATTTTCCTGCTTTTTCAATGCGCAATTTTGCATTTCCGAAAAGCAAGTTTAAGAAAATTGAAGGATTGCTTGCCATGATGCGCACAATCGCTGAGAAATATGGTATCGATCCTTCACAGGTGCCTGTTCTTTGGGCGATTGCAAAAGGTACAGTGCCGATCGTCGGTATTACCAAACCTGTATATGCGGAAAAGCTTGCCGCGGCTCTTGAAGTAAACCTGACAGACGAAGAGATCGATATGCTTACTGAAGAAGCGAAAAAGACAGGCATCCGTCAGCAGGGTGTCTGGGAACCACAGTAAAATAATGATCCGGATGAGTTTCTTTGAGAAGTTCATCCGGATCTTTTTCATATGTTTTAAAGAATTACAGCTGCGATAATACAAAACCCGGATATTCTTCGTGTGAACATCCGGGTTTTGATTTTTTATCCTTCGTCTTCAAAATCTGAAAGCATTTCCCTGTCACTTTCAGTTATTCCCTTTTTAAGCATTTCAAGATTCTTTATTCTGATTCGTTCATCAACGAATTCCTTGGTAAGAGTATAGATTACAGCGAACACAGGAACACCTGCGAGCATTCCTCCGAAACCGAAAAGATTTCCGAAGAAGAAAATCGAAAACATGATCCAGAAAGTCGGGAGATTAAGCTTGTTTCCGAGAATCTTAGGTCCGAGAATGTTGCCGTCGAACTGCTGCAGAACAAGAATTATAATAATGAATACTACAGTTTTCTGAGGCTGAGTAAGAAGCACAAGAACGATTGACGGAATAGCACCGATGAATGGTCCGAAGAACGGGATCATGTTTGTGATTCCGACGATAAAGCTTATGAGCATTGCATTATCGAACTGGAAGATCACCATTACGATGAAACAGAGCATTCCGATAACGAATGAGTCAAGTGACTTGCCAACGAGGAAGTCGCTGAAAATGGTGTTTGCGTGAGCACCCTTTACCATTACAGTATCATATGCTGACTTCGGGAGAACAGCATAGAAAAATTTCTTGGCCTGTCTTATAAAGTTTTCCTTGCTGTAAAGCAGATAGATCGAAACGATGTAGCCGAGAAGGAAATCCTTGATGCCCATAAGGAAACTGAATACACCGTCCTTGATGAGAACAAAATATCGTTCAAAAGCCGGTTTGATATCAGTTATCCATCCAAGGACGTGATCGGATATCGTAACGTACTGCTGCTGGAACCAGTCTGTCACCTGTTCGTTTATTTCAGGATTTTTCTCAAGAAAATCAAGAGTGGAAACATACAGGGAATAAAGATAGTCCGGCATTTTGTTGAGCAGGGTCGAAATACTTTCAACTATCTGCGGAACAGCCATTGCAACGAGAGCGATAATAGCTGAAAAACCGATAAGTGAAGCAATGATGATACTTACCGACCTGCATAGTTTGCTTTGTTTCTTTTTTTTCAGGATCCTGATGGTAAGAAACCTTTCGATTGTCCTTACCAGAGGCTGCATGATATATGCGATAACAAATCCCCATATTACAGGAGAAATCGCCTTGAATATACTTCCTACGATTCCGAGAAAAGAATCAAACCTGAAAGCCAGAAGTACAATAAGTATGCATATTGCAAATACCATAACGGTGTAATATGCAATAGTGTTGTATTTCTCATTAAATTTAATTTTCATCTTTTTGTCAACTCCATGTTCTTCATACTATTAAGTATATCATAACAATTATAATAATTCAACTGGATTTTTAGGAAAACACTGAAATGTGTTTTTTATTTCACTTCTTATAATTAGTCAAACAAATGATTGACCTGCAGGAAATTTCGTGGTACAATTACAATATATATGATTTTTAAAGGATGGAATATCTATGAAAACTACAACAGCATTTATTCTTACCGCTGCTATGGCTCTTTCATTTACCGGATGTGATAGTTCTATTATTGGCAAAAAAGCTTGTTACACTTCAACTGAGGAGGTAACACTTGAAAAGCTTATTGAAAACTCATCACCTTCAAAAATGGTTGAATACAAGGGCGGTTTCAAGGAAGTTATCGATTATTCCGGAAGCGGAATCGAGAACATGGATGACGGTGAGTTCTATACAAGCTATAAGAAAACCGGTAACCTCCTCGAAGTCAACTATGTGTCAAAATACCCTGATGCATACTCCTCATGCGGCTATATATCAAATGATAAGGATGATCCTTACATTTACAGCAAAAATCCTATGGGTATTACCAAGAATGAACTTAAGAAAGAAGAAATCGATCAGACGTTCTCGGCTACAGTTCTTGGTTACATTGATTTTGACGCCTCTCTTGAAGATGTAACTGAAAAGGACGGAAATTACATTGCAACAGTTAAGATCTCACAGGAAGGTGAAGAGATCGGCACTGATACTAT
>JAGDDO010000499.1 GCA_017848205.1 Oscillospiraceae bacterium
ACCAGCTCGTTTTTTCTATAGCAGTCTTCGGCCCGCAGGGGTGAAGACTACCATTATACAACGCAAACGGGAGCACCGGATTTTTTACTGGTACTCCCGCTTGCTTTATTTATTCAGAGTAATCCATAAGGATGAAAATTGCTGAATATCAGAATGCTGTTATCTTCTTTGAAAGATACTGCTGAAGTCTTGCAAGATCGGCGATGGTAACTGCACCGTCACCGTCAACATCGGCTGCTTTTTTCTGGTTCGCTGTAAGATCTTTATCACCTATTATTGCTAAAGAAAGATCTGTGATATCTGTTACATCTATAGTACCGCTTTCATCAACATCTCCAACTAAAACATCAGCTTCATCCGAGCCGCTGGATTTATAAACAGTCTCTGCCATTTCAGCAACTTTGTACCCGCCTGATGACATAGCTATAATCGGTAAAATCTCATACTCTAAACCACTGTTATCAAGTTTCATGAAAGCTTCATAAAGTTCCGGAGTCAGGTTATATAACCCAAACATTAACATAAGAGTTCCAGATGCAGATGAAGATGTACCTCCTATCTCTTCCATGGTTTTAAGATCAAAAGCTTCATATTCACGTCTGAAATCATCAGGAGAAATATCTGCCTTGATTATTAAATGATCCATATGAAACTGATCTTCAGTGATTTCACAGCGTTTTTCTATTGAAAGAACGTCTTTATTATTTTTTAAAACATCAAGAACAGTGTCTTCATATTCTTCACCTAAGATATAGAACCTGTATTCATTGCTGTCAGCATACCTGTAAAACTTGACCTTAAGCGTATCACCATCGGCACTAATTTTTGTGTTGATCTCACTTACCGGCGGCTCTGTTCCTTCACGCATAGTAACAACTGAATATGGTAATTTCCAGATACTTGAGTTGGAAAAATGATGAGTCATTCCGTCCGGTGTTACCACTATTGCTTTTTTATTATTGCTATATCTGTAAACATATGCATCTTCACCATACGAAGCTATTAGGTCATCAAAGTTCACACCTTCTATACGTCTGAGAATTCCTGATGGATTTGCCCACATTTCTATACCATGTGTACTTGTTTCTACAGGATTTACTGCACTGGCAAAAGGTACAGAATAAACTGATGTTCCAAGTATTGCTGCTGATAAAACAGCACTTATAATTTTTTTCATATAAATTCCTCCTTTTACGACTCATTTTCCGTTTCGTTAACATATATTAAATACTCGTTTTCGCTTTCGAAATAAAAAATGCTAACCTGTTCATCAGATACACCTTTCAATGGATATCCGATTACTTCATATCTCAAAGAATATTCACTTATTTCATAATCATTACCGTAATCGTCTGAAAGACCAATAGTCTTTATGAATTTCCCAACCTGTCCTTTTGTTATTAATAATTTTCGTTCATACTTTACTCCATCCGAAGTTTTTAATACAGCAGGAAAATCACTTATTTTGTATCCATACTTCTGTGAAACTGGTATATCAGTAATATCTGCTGTTGTCACAACTGGAAATGATGTGACTTTCGGCAATGGTGAATATGAAGAAGCAGGGGTAGAACATGGACTCGGAGTTGGGATTGGGGTTGGATTTTCACACGGACTCGGTGTAGGGATCGGAGACGGATACCATGTTGACGACGGCACTGTTTCTACATAGACAGGTGGCCCTTTTGTGGAATCGACCTGCGGATAAATGGTAGGTTCAGTAACCGGATTTAACGTCTGATCAGCAGAAGTTTGTTCTGTATCTGTAATTTCCGCCGGTGTAACTTCCGTTACTTCCTGCGGATGCTTATCCGGTACAGTTTTTTCTCCGGAGCTCCCGCCGTTTCCGGACGGTGCTTCTGTTTTTGCCGGAACTGTCTCCGCATACGAAATACTGCTTTCATATCCGGTTTCCGTTTCAGTCACTTCCGTATTTTCTCTGACTGTATCTGACGCCTGCACCGGCTTTTCGGCTTTAAGGACAT
>JAGDDO010000500.1 GCA_017848205.1 Oscillospiraceae bacterium
GAAACGCAGATTTATTCATAAATCAGCGTGGGGGTCCGGGGCGAAGCCCTGCAGATCCCACCTTTGGAAATCCGGCGAAGCCGGATTGTTTCCTTAAGTAAACGCTGATTTATTCATAAATCAGCGTGGGGGTCCGGGGCGAAGCCCCGCAGATCCCACCTTTGGAAATCCGGCGAAGCCGGATTGTTTCCTTAAATAAACCCGATCTCTTACCGGAACAGGAAGGATTGCTATGAATAATTTTAACCGCTCATCTGAGCCGGATACAGTACAGTATTCCGAAGCTGTAACAACAGCGGTAATGAACATTACCATGAAACTTCGCGAAACGCAGAACTTTAATCTGGCACTGACCTCATCAGCTGCTGAAATAGGAAGGCTCTGCGGCACTGATAAATGCGCTGTCTACACCGTAGACAAAACTACAAAACACTGTGCCTTCATAAATGCCGAAGGTGTCAGAAAGGATCTCCTTGATAAGATATCAGCAGAAATGGGACGCACTCCGTACGAAATGGCTGAAGCGTGGACAAGGGATCTCGGAGACAGCGACTGTATTATTCTCAGAACTCCTGAGGAAGTAAAGGATATTGATCCAGTCTGGTGCAGATCTCTTCAGAGCGAGGGGCTTACAAACATAATACTGTACGCTCTCCGTTTCAATCAGAATCTCGCCGGTTTTATATGGGCTGCAAGCTTTGATCCTGACAAGATAATGCAGGTAAAGGAGATACTTGAACTTACCTCATTCATTATTGCCGCAGTCATCTCAAACCATCAGCTCACCTCCAGACTTGAGGTCATGAGCACCGTGGATGTTTTTTCACAGGTAAACAGCAAAGATACAGCGGGAGGAACTCTTCCGCAGACATAAGGAAACAAAGAATGAGAGTATGAGAAAGACAGGGATTAGTTATGATAATTGATATTTCACAGGAAGTGTTTAGCTGCAATGTATTTCCCGGCGATCCTCAGCCGACAGGAACACGCGTGATGAGCATCCCGGACGGGGATGTATGCAATCTGACGGAGATAAAGATGTGTGCTCACAACGGCACCCATGTTGATGCTCCGTTTCATTTTATCGACGGCGGCAGAACCATAGACCAGATGGGACTTGATCCGTATGTGGGCATATGTTTTGTGTACAGACAAAACGGAGATGTCACTGCCGCAGATGCACTTAAAATAATGGAAAAAGCAAAGGCTGCAGATGCTGCCGAACGAATACTCATTGCCGGAAAAGCGACAGTTACGGCAGAAGCCGCAAAGGTGTTCGCCGAAGCCGGAATAAAACTGCTCGGAAACGAAAGCCAGACCGTAGGACCGGAAGATGCACCAAAGGAAGTACACCTTATACTTCTGGGAGCTGAAGTCGTGCTGCTGGAAGGAGTAGTACTGAAAAACGTGGAGGAAGGCAGATATTTTCTGAGTGCCGCTCCGCTGAATCTGGGCGGAAGTGACGGAGCTCCGTGCAGAGCGTACCTTATGAAATCCTGAACTTATCACAGTGAACGCAGAAATTTTCAGCGTTCACTGTTTTTATTTATTTTGCCTCTTGACTTAGTAGCAATTTTGTACTATGATAAGTACAGAGATACTACTAACCCCGGACCTTCCGGAAAGCAAAAGAAAGAGGTGCCCGAATGAAAAATAACGTACCACATCAGAAAATATCAGTAGCGGTTGACGTTCTTCTTTTCACCATTGAAGAGGACGAACTTAAAATCGTACTTGTAAAGCGAACCGAAAAGCCATTCAAGGGTTCGTATGCTCTTCCCGGAGTTGCCCTGCGCGAGTCGGAAACTCCTGAGGAAGCGGCTGAACGTTCTGTCCGCGAACGCACAGGGCTGAAAAACATTTTCCTTGAACAGCTGTACACCTTCGGCGCGCTTGACCGTGACCCGAGAAGCAGAACTGTTTCGGTGACCTACTATGCGCTCACCGACCCCGGAAAACTTAACTCCGCCCGTTCAGGTGACGGCGTTTCACTTATCTCCGTTGACGAAATACTTAACGGCGATCCGGAACTTGCCTTCGACCACCGCGACATAATCGAATACGGCAGAAAACGTCTCGGCGGAAAGGTAAACTACTCCGACATAGCCTTCGAATTCGTTCCTGAAGAATTCACCCTGCCGCAGCTGCAGAGAGTCTATGAGATCCTTCTCGGAGAAAGTCTCTACAAGGCAAACTTCAGAAAAATGATAGCCCCTCTGGTCGAAGAGACCGGAAACATGCTAACCGGCATGGCTCACAGACCGAGTAAACTGTACCGGAGAAAAAATAACAATTAAACGAAAAACGGTGTGCTCATTTGCACACCGTTTTTCACTTCATTTTTCTTTCCGCGTCAATATAACACTGAATCATTCCCAGTCCCTTACCGCTTCATTGTAATACTGTATGAGAACCGGCTTGGTAAGATGATTGACTTCTATGCTTTCCACCCGTTCATCCTTGCCGAAAATGAACAGCGATTCAAAATTTTCTTCGGAAAGATATCGTGTATCCTCCGGGAACGGATGCTTTTTCTTAAGTTCCGAAGCTGATGCCATATGGAATCCCCAGTCGCCGAAGGCGGGAACTTCAAGATGATAGGAACGTACTGAAAGTCCTTCGCTTTCCATGGTCTTCCCTATGCACCAGTAGGCTTTTTTCGCGTAGTAGGGCGAAGTTGACTGAACGTTCATTACGCCGCCTTCGTTTAAATGTCCGGCACAGAGGCGATAGAACACATTGGTGTACATCTTGTTGAGTGCCTCGTTGTTCGGATCCGGAAGATCGACTATTATAACGTCGAAACGTTCATCAGACTCTTCGAGGAATTTGTATGCATCATCATTGATCACAGTCAGTCTTTCGTCGGAAAGAGATCCGCCGTTTACCTTCGTGATCATGGGATCGGTGCTGCACAGTTCCGTCATTCCCGGATCAAGGTCGACAAGAGTTATCCTCGTTTCCGGATATTTCAGAAGTTCCCTCGCTGCCATTCCGTC
>JAGDDO010000501.1 GCA_017848205.1 Oscillospiraceae bacterium
GAAAAGGCTGAATTTCTTAGGAGCTTCATCCCAGCCAAGACCGACCATTACTTTCTTTAAACCTGCATTTGTTTTTGTGAGGTCAATTTTCTGACCCTTCTGAAGATTAACTGCCATAATTAAGAATCCTTTCTGTTAATTATTTGTTTTTCATTACTGCCTTTCTGATAAGATCCACCGGAATGATGGAGGCTGCCATCACGAGAACTACCAGCCATTCAACCACGCCGAGTCCGAGACATCTGAGGACGCTGCCGCCGAGATATGTCATTGCTATCTGTACTACAGCGATAAGTGCAAGTACTCTTAAGAATCCCTTGTTTCCGCCTATATTTTCAAACAGATTCATCTTGTCTGTTCTTGCATTGAATGCATTGAATACAGCTGAGAAGATAAAGTAAGCAAAATAAGCTGTACCTAATTTAAGGTATGTGTCACCCGCTGAAAAATCGGCAGGATTGAAAATCTTTGAAGTGTCGAGACCACCGTCAACAAATATATTCTGAAGCGGTGAGAATGTAAGCATGAGGAAACCGAGAATGAACATCCATAAGCTGTTTGTTATAATGCTGCTCCACATGTTTTTGCTTACAATGCTTTCGGAACGCTTTTTCGGCTTTTCCTTCATGAATCTCTTGAGTGCCGGTTCACCGCCGAACGCAAGAGCTGCGAGTGTATCCATTACGAGGTTTACCCAGAGGATCTGAATAACTGTAAGAGGTTCGTTGATTCCGAGAAGCGGACAAACGAATGAAATAAGAACAGCTGCAACGTTTATAGTGAGCTGGAATATGATAAACTTTCTGATGCTGTTGAAAATTGTACGTCCGTAAAGGATTGCCTTGTCGATAGAATTGAAGTTATCGTCAAGAATTACGATGTCGCTGGCTTCCTTGGCAACTTCAGTACCACCGCCCATTGCAAATCCGACATCGGCTTTCTTAAGTGCAGGTGAGTCATTGACGCCGTCACCGGTCATGCCTACTACAAGTTCAAGTTCCTGGGCACATCTTACAAGACGACTCTTGTCTGTAGGAAGTGCACGGGCGATAACTCTGATGTCCTTAAGTACCTTCTTGATGTCATCATCTGACATAGCCTGAAGTTCGTCCGATGTAAGAACAACATCTGTTTCTGCTGTAAGAAGTCCTGCTTCCTTTGCGATGGCAACTGCTGTGTCCTTACGGTCACCGGTGATCATTACTACCTGTACACCGGCCTGATGCACTTCGTTTATAGCTGTAACTGATTCAGGTCTTACTTCGTCTCTGATACCGAGGATACCAATAAGTGTCCAGTCACCTTCAGGAAGTGAATTTTCACCAAGATCTTCGTCAGCGATTGCAAGTCCGAGAACTCGGATAGCACGTCCGGCAAGTTCATTGATCTTGTCTTCGATAGCCTGTCCCTTTGTGAATTCCTGCTTGTTACCGTCTTCATCAAAGTAGTATTTACATCTTGAAATGATCTTTTCAGGTGCACCCTTTACAAGTGTGCAGTTGTAATCACCCTTTACCTGGGTAGCTGAGTACTTGTTTGTACTGTTGAACGGGATGGAAGCCACCTTTTCAACATTTACATTTTCAGCTGTTATATCAGCTGCGAAACCGAGAACTGCCTTTTCTGTAGCGTTGCCGCCTACTACCTTAAGCTCTCCGTTTTCTCTGGAAACGATAGATGTTGTATTGTTATGGACTGCAACAGCGAGGATCTCGGAAAGCTTACCCTTAACATCACGGGCCTGTGAAACCTCAGTCATGCTTCCGTCAACAAAAGTTACGACTTCGAGTTTACCCTTTGTGATAGTACCTGTCTTGTCTGAGAAAAGAATGTTTAAGCTTCCGGCTGTTTCAATACCGTTTATTTTTCTTACAAGGACGTTGTCCTTAAGCATCTTGCCCATGTTCATTGCAGATACAAGAGCGATCATAAGAGGAAGTCCTTCCGGAACCGCCATTACTATGATGATAACTGCAAGAATTACTGCGTCGAGAAGGTCAGCGAGTATCGGAACGAATCCTGATGCGAAATAAGGTGAAGGGCCGCCGGCAGTTATCATTCTCTGGATCATGAGAGCAACCGCGATAGCAACACCGCCGATGTAACCGAACTTACTGATACCGTCTGCAAGGTTTGAAAGCTTTACTTTAAGCGGACTCTCACGGTCATCATCCTGCTGGAGTTCCTTGGCTATCTGTCCGTAAACTGATCTGTCACCTACAACGGTAACTTCCATTACGGCATTTCCTGAACAGACAACAGAACCGCGGAATACCTTGTAAGGATTGAGGAAGTCCATCGGTTCGCCTTCATCTGAATAATCATCAGGTACCGGTAC
>JAGDDO010000502.1 GCA_017848205.1 Oscillospiraceae bacterium
CAGTTATAATCAAAGTGCTGCAATGATGTCGTTGATCTTGTTTTCGATTTCTGAAGCGTCAACTCCGTGAACCATACATGCATCAGCGAGTGATTCGCCTCTTGCTGAAGGACAGCCAAGACAGTGCATTCCCATTTCCATAAGAACAGGTGCACACTGCGGGCACTTATCAAGAATATCGCCTATTATCATATCTTTTGTTACTTTAAAATCCATGTTAATTCCTCCGTTGAATGATCATCCGGCTTTTCGATACTGTTAAAGAAAAAAGCCGGTCGAAATATTACCTTGATTATCATACCATACAGCCGCCTGAAATACAAGTGTTTTCATTAAATTTTCAAAGGCCGCACATTTCTAAGGAAACACTGATTAAACCGGAAATCCGGCTTCGCCGGATTTCCGGAGGTGGGATTTGCGGGGCTTCGCCCCGACCCCCGCGCTGATTTATGAGTATATCAGCGTTTTCCCTAACGCTTCTTTCTGCAAAGAAAACTCCGTTAAGGAAAGAACCGCTGATTTCAGTAATTACCGGCTGCATAAGGCTTTTGACGCAGAAAAGTGCACACCCGGACGGATGTGCACTTTAAACTTTTTAAAGTATGTATTACAGTAAAATGCTCTGATCAGGCATTCTTCTTTGCGAAACATTCGCTGCAAAGAACCGGACGATCCTCTCTTGGCTTGAATGGTACTCTTGCTTCGCCGCCGCATTCAGCACATACTGCTGTAAAGAGTTCTCTTTCGCTCTTTGAAGAAGCCTTTCTTGCACTGCGGCAAGCCTTGCATCTCTGTGGTTCATTTTCAAAACCTTTTTCAGCGTAGAATTCCTGTTCGCCAGCTGTGAATACGAATTCAGCTCCGCAATCCTTACATACTAATGTCTTGTCTTCAAACATTTCAATTACCTCACTATAGTGAATTTTTTTTAGACCACGAGCGGATTTTCACCGCTACCTTTGATAAACAACGCTCTGGAATTAAGCTACTGGGCCATATATCCGAGTTAGTTTTAAACTAACTAACTGATAAAAATAAATGGTCTGCTCTCCAAACTGATCTGGAGCCTTTGTCGCACCCTGTGCCGCTGTTTGTTTGATCAAAGCTTTGCTGTGAGGGAAAAATAATTTGTGACAAGTCCAATGTCCGTAAGTGGAGCCCCTTCCGGTTTTATATCCTCCGATGCCCTAATATCATTAAGAAAAATATACTATATAAAAATAATTCAGTTGCCGCGTCTTAAAAAATGATCGGATATTATTCAGATCAATTTCCGGATAAAAATAACCATCGCAAAAATATGTATGCAATCCTTGTTGCATAAGAGTTTGCTATGTTGTTAATTATAACTGTACAAATATAGTTTGTCAAGCGAATTTTATGATTTTTTCATGAATCGGCGTGCAAAATGTCAATTTCAATATACGAAGCGACCATTATTTGTTTATAATTCACACACAATTATTTTTATATAGGTGATTTCATATTTTTTTATTTTCATAACTTTCACTGGAAATTACAGCGAACGAAAAAATAGATTTTTTCGTTCACTATAATTCATTTATATTGCCTTGCAGATCCGCAAACTACGTTTGCTTCCTGCATATCGGCTAATAGTAAACGAAAAATAAATTTTTCGTTTACTATAGATGTTGAAATCAGTAATCTGTTATGGTATAATTATTTTTATAGACTTTATTTCCGGGGGAACGCTGATTTTTATAAAATCTGCGCGGGGCTCCGGGGCAAAGCCCCGCAAATCCCGACTCAGTAAATCATTGTTTTCCTGGTAAAGTATATTTTTTGAAAGGAATTCACACGCTTATGAAATTATCAGGTTCACAGATCATTATTGAAGTTCTGATCGAGCAGGGCTGTGACTGTATTTTCGGATATCCGGGCGGACAGGTCATAAACATTTATGACGCTCTCTATGAGTACCAGGACCGTATAAAGCACGTTCTTACTGCCCATGAGCAGGGTGCTTCACACGCCGCTGACGGATATGCACGTTCAACAGGCAAAACAGGTGTATGTCTTGCAACATCAGGTCCGGGAGCAACAAATCTCGTCACAGGTATCGCTACTGCATATCTTGACTCAGTCCCGATGGTGGCAATTACGGGTAACGTCCCATGCTCACTTCTCGGCAGAGACAGCTTCCAGGAGGTCGATATCTGTGGAATCACTCTTCCGATAACAAAGCATAACTATATAGTAAAGGATGTAAACGAACTTGCTGATACACTTCGTGAGGCTTTCCTCATCGCACGTTCAGGCAGACCGGGTCCGGTACTCGTTGACATTCCGAAGAACGTTCAGGTGGCAGTTACAGAATTCACTAACAAGCCTGTAGCTTCTCCTCTTCCGGTTCCGGAAGCTGACGAAAACCTCCTTGCTGAAGCCGCAAAGCTTATCGCTGAAAGCAAAAAACCGTACATCTACGCCGGCGGCGGTGCTATTTCCGGCGATGCAGGCAAAGAAATCGAAAAACTCGCTGAACTTACCGACGCATACATCGGCTGCAGCATGATGGGTATATCAGCTGTACCGTTCTCCAACCCGCGTTTCCTCGGAATGCAGGGCATGCACGGCCACTACGCATCTTCAATGGCTCAGGCTGAAGCAGACCTCGTTATCTGCGCAGGCGCACGTTTCAGTGACAGAGCAACAGGCAAAAAGGATGTATACACAAGAAACTGCCGTATAATCCACATTGATATCGACGCTGCTGAGATCGACAAGAACATCATTTCCGATGTCGGTATCACAGGTGATATAAAGTCCACACTCGCAAAGCTCATTTCCATGGTCGGAAAGAAGAGCAATCCTGAGTGGAAGGCACAGGTTGAAAAGTTCAGAGCAGATGA
>JAGDDO010000503.1 GCA_017848205.1 Oscillospiraceae bacterium
GCCACCGGAGCTATCTCCTCACAGATAGCGATCACTTCTTCAGGAGTCTGCAGTTTTCCCGTCTTTTTCGTATTGTATAAATAGCAGGTTATCTTATCAAATTTCCAGTCAGCCGTTGTCCAGCTCCACCAGGCTGTAATTCCCTGAATATCGCTGCATGATGAAGTAAGTGTTTCAACTGCATCGAACATAGCAGTTATACTTTCGCTTCTAATTAAATAGCAGCCCCCCGCAGGTTCGATCCATGCATTTTCCAGTTTCTTATTCAATTCATCAATTTCGTCGTCCGGAATTTTCTTTTCATCATATGTTACAAAAAGTGTACACAAAAGTTCATCATACAGATAGCATGTCTCGCCGGCATGATTCATATCAAAAGAACATTCAAGTATATTTGAAGTATTTCTGTCACACGGCTGATAGAATGAAGGAACGAGACCGCTCCGGTGTACCTCGTCATATGCGAAAATATCCGGTTCAATTATCTCGTAATCAACATCATTCTTATTCAGCCAGCCACTGAATACCCCATCAGATGACGCTGTATAAAGATTTCTGTGAGTTACCTCTCCTGTCTCCTGACCGGCTTCCGGTTCCACAGCAAACCAGTTGCCGATATCATACCTGTTATTCAGTTCTTTAAAGGCATTGAAATCATCCTCCGACCAGTTTTCCGGTTTGCAGCTGAAATAGTATGCCTTGCCGTCTTCTTCATCCTCTTCCTTCATATACTCAAGATCAAGCATAGAATATTTTTCAAGGAACTCATCCTTGTCCAGTGGATCAATCGAAAAGATAATAAGGGTAAATCCGTCGATCTTATGTTCTTTCACACAGATATATTCATCAAGAGAAAGAACATTGCTGTTTTTATTCAGCACATTAAGCATTTCATCCTCAAACGGGTTTCCGCTCGGAGTGAAACGATATGAATTGCTTCCTTCTTCTTTTACAAATTCCACTCTGTTCTTTTCCAGGTATCGGCCGTTCACCTGTTCATACGGTGGTTCTGTTCCGTCCTTCATCGTAACGATATCATACGACTCATCGGTTAAGTAATGAACTTTGCCGTCCGGTTCAATAACGAGTGTTTTAAGATTATGTCTTCCTTCATCACGGGCCAGATCAAAAACAAGTGCCCCTTCAGCTTCATACTTTTCAATGATCTCTTTCATCGTTCCTGTATATCCGCTTTCTGTCTTTGCTTCAGATACAGAAGAAACGTTTTCCGCCGAAACCTCTTCCGCATAAACTGACGGAAGTGCGCACGAAGCCATAATCGATACTGCCATAATCCCTGCTATTATTTTTTTCATACAGATACATCCCTTTCATTCCCCTCCACATTACAGAGGGACATTTGTTATTAATGGTTATAATTGCTCATTAGAATGATAATGTTCATTCTAAGCAATTATGTGCTTTCTATTTATTATACACACGAAACCCTGATTTATCTCCGCTGATTTTTATTTTTTTTGAAAAGGTTCAAAAGTTTGTGAATCATGTACATATCACATTCTTATATACTGGCACAGTTGCACAAACATTCATATAAACCAGAAAAAGGGGCTGTTAAGAAACTACCGTTTTAAAAGGTAATAATCATCACTTCGTGCTGATTATTGCTATAAAAAAATGGAAAATGA
>JAGDDO010000504.1 GCA_017848205.1 Oscillospiraceae bacterium
GTACTTGTGTCCGATTGCCGGAATCTCACGTGTTTCAGTTGCGCCGCACTCTGTACATACTCTCATTTCAAGTCCGACTTCTGTGCATGTTGCAGCCTTCTTGACTTTCCATTCACCGAAGCTGTGCTTTCCGATTGCAGGGATAACACGTGTCTCAACTTCATCATCTTCTGAGCAGAATCTTTCTTCAAGACCGTCTTCAGTACATGTAGCTGCCTTTTTGATTATCCACTCATCATACTTGTGCTCGCCGGTTGCAGGAATTTCACGTGTTTCGATCTTACCACATTCAGTGCAGATTCTCTGTTCTGTGCCGTTTCCAGTGCATGTGGCATCCGCAACGATCTTCCAGTCACCGAACTTGTGTTCTGTTACTGTGATCTCTTCCTGTTCAAGGATCTTACCGCAGCCTGTACAATCAGCGATCATACTATATGACATAACTCCTGTACGAATAAGATTAACAGCAATTTCGATTGATTTGTTTTTTTAAATTCTTTTATTATTTTCTTCAATAGCCTTACACATAGTATCAACTCCCTCTGGTGTTTCTTTTAATTTTCTTGTTTTATCTGCGAGTGGTCCTGTAAGCATATCGTCCGCCCTGGAACATCTGAAATCATGCATCAGTTTTGCAAGTTCAGACATATCGTCTTTCTTGTCATATGCTCCGTTTACAAATAAAATATGCGTATCGTCTCCAAGTTCCGAACCGTCTTTTTCGCGCCATTCATACTGATAGAGAAGTTTACCCTTTCCCTTAACATCGTTTTCTGTAATGAAAATTACATATGTTTCAGGAAGCATTGAAAAATCATCTTTTGTCTTCAGAAACTCCACATCAAGTGAGCTTGAATGATATCTCGCTCTTTTTGATGTAGCTCCTGCATCAGCACGCTGAACTTCAAGATTTATTTTCTTTCCTGTACTGTCTGTGCCGAGAACATCGAGTCTTAATGAACGTGCTCCTGCAAGTCTGTGAAGATCAAACTGGGTTTCCGATTTTATAATACTGAGGTCTTCAATTCCGGTAATAACGCGAAGTACATACTCTGTTAATGGAATATCATCTCTGAATAGTTCCCTCATAAAATCGTCATCAAGCGGTCTGTAACCTTCTATGATCTGAAGACATTTCTCACGTTCAATTCTTTCTGCTTCGGACATAGAGCATTGATTTTCTGTTGTTTCGTTATTCATTGACTGTCTCTGCTTTCTTTTTATTTCTGACACTATTATACCATATTGACGTTTGAAAATCAAGGTGATTTATGTTATTCGTTATAAAATGGGGGCTGTTAAGAAACTCCCTTACGAAATGGTAAAGGTCACCTTGCGGTGACCTTTGCTATAATAGAGTAGGGGGAGGTTAAATCCTCGCCCCTCTCATTGCACCGTACGTACGGAACTCGTATACGGCGCTACATTTGTATTATGCACCATTTATTTTGAAAGATAGTATCCGAGCGGATTGACCAGTTTTCAGAATTCAGATGCGCTCCGTGCATCTGAATTTTCAATTGTGCCGCAGGCACCACATTTTTATGCGGTCATCAACTCATTTAGCCGTGCGGATAACAAAGCATATTCCGTTTTCGGTACGCTCTGCGGTAATATTCCATCCGTGCAGATGAATGTAGTCACGGGCAATGGAAAGGCCAAGGCCGGTATTTCCGTCTGGTCCGGTGTAGAACCGCTCAAACATATGCTTTATAACATCATCTGTCAGCACTTCGCAGTCATTCCCGATACGTATCTCACCTTTTCCGCAGGATATGTGAATACCATTCTTCGCATATTTCAGTGAATTGGTGATCAGATTGGAAAGTGCGTGTTCGAGCTTGTCAGGATCAGCAGATACTGTCATCGGTTCAAGATCAAGAGTCACATTCAGTCCCTTGTTTATGACAGTTCCTTCGAAAGGCATAAGGCAGTCCTGAATGAATTCCTGCATTTCGACCGGTTCCTTTTCAAGTTTAACCGAGCCGCTTTCCAGCTTTGACATGCAGAGTATCTCTTCGATAAGCCTGCTCATTTTCTCTGTCTGTCCGGCTATTACACGACCTGTTTTTTTGTAGTCCGTGATAACGCCCTGGCTTATACCGTCCGCATAACCACGCAGTGCTGTCAGAGGAGTCTTAAGTTCATGCGATGTGTTTTCAAAAAACTGCTTCTGTGCGATCTGATTCTGTTCAAGTTTTTTTCCGAGTATGAATCCGGCTGCAGTTCCGAAGGTGCCGATAACAGCTGCTGTCAGAATGAAGATAATGATCATATGATTTATCATATCCATTTCGCCGGTAACATCAACATACGCGATCATTTCACGCACACTGCACATTCTGGCATCACCGTCGATCTGCATACCAGCCGGATCTGAACCGTCCACAGTGATATATGAATAGATCTGAACCTTATCATCATCTGATGAGAACGGCACTTCTGCTGATATTTCCGTATCGCTTTCATTAAAATAAATAAACTGACCTGCAGTATCAGTACTTCGTATATAATAAATGCTTCCGTCTATCTCTGTTTTTATTGTCTCATCTTTCTGTTTCCCGCTGCACCAGCGAATGACCGCCTCTTCCTTTGGTGTGAAATGATTCTCATCTTCCTCATCCAGTATATAAATAAGCTCCGGCGAGTAAAGTGAATATCCGGTATCGGCGTCGTTTCCCGTGATCTGAGCTTCTGTATATACAAACGGATCAGAACCGGCGTTCTTAAGAGCTATATCTGCCTGTTCTGCCATTCTGTGCGTGATACTGTAATAAAACACGGTCATGATGATAAGGATCATAACCAGTACAGTTCCGCCGGTCAGAAGTGCAATGCGGTAACGTATTTTAAGATGCTTACGCATGCTGTACCTCCAGTTTGTAGCCGTAACCCCAGACTGCCGAGATCTTTACACTGCTCGAAGCTGATTTCAGTTTCTGCCGGATACGTCTGACCGTTTCATCCGTTACGCGCGTTTCGACCTCATCGCTGTCAATGCCCCAGACACGGTTTAACAGTGTGTCGCGGGATACCGCATTTCCGGCATTCTCCATAAGGCAGCCGAGCAGTGCGAATTCAGTTACCGTAAGTTCAAGCGGAACTTCTCCGCATAAAACTGTGTGTTTAGATTCATCAAAGGCAAGATCTCCGAAATTTCGTTTTACACTTACCGGCTGCATCATTTCCACACGCCGGAGCAGTGCCTTTATTCGTACCACAAGAAGCGAAGGCGAAAACGGCTTGATAAGATAATCGTCACCGCCGAGCATGAATCCGCGCATATGATCTGTTTCACTTTCCTTTGCCGTCAGTATTACGATGGGCACGGATGATATCTCACGGAGTTTTTTGCAGATGGTAAGACCGTCGGTCCCCGGCATCATTATATCCAGTACCGCAAGATCGCATGGTTCCTTTAAAAAAGCTTCATAAAGAGCATCGCCCGTTGAAAATGTACGTACTGAAAAACCTCCGTTCTGAAGGAACTCCCTCATAACGTCAAGTATATCCTGCTCATCATCTGCTGCATAGATCAGTTTTTTACCTTCTGCCATTTTTGCCTCCGCATAACTGCACCAGTTCAGTTTCCTGAACTGGTGGTTTGTCTGTATTATATTTATAACGCCTTGCAAATCAGCAAACTACGTTTGCCCGTAAGCGTAATGTATTTTTCATTCACTGCATTTTTCAGCCGCAAAAATATTTACGTTAAAGCTTCATACTTATATTCAGTTTTCATCTGAAACACTGATGCTGCCGTCGAAATTCAGACTGCTTTCATCCGCATTTACTGTATAGCAGCAGCCATGCCACTTTGCATCTGAGTCTGTAAACTTTATCATAAGTTCTGTCATTTCATTTATCAGATCATCAGATATCTCTCCACCGCCTGATGCTTCGATCTGACTGTTAAGTTCCTGCCATCTTGCGTATTCTTCGTCTGTCAGTTTTTCCTTTGCAAGTGTATCAGCATCTTCTGAAGTCAGAGTCATACAGTCATCAAAATCTGTATCGTCTTCATCGAATTCGCTGTATCCGACCACGAATGACAAACCGGTATTAACAGTGTCATCCTCGCTGTCATCGGATATCACATAACACCCTGTCACGTCATACGATGCTTCATCGTCACCCGTTCCGCTCACTGCAGTTTCTGTACCGTCCTCATTTTCTGTTACAGATACGATGTCTTCTGTAACGTCCGGTGTTTCCGTAGTCTGTGCATTCACAACAAATGCAAGCGATGCCGGGACAAGTGCTCCTAATGCGGCTATAAGTGCCACCTTTAAAATAACTGTTTTCATTTTGAAAACCTCCTTAAAATATGTTCTGACCAATGTATCAGCGTATACTGGTTTATCGGTCTGTTAGTATAATAACATATTTCAAAGAGCAAGTCCCCGCAATTGTGTAATGATAATGTCACAAAAGTGTAATTTTCATCAGTCAAGATCAAAGAGTTTCCA
>JAGDDO010000053.1 GCA_017848205.1 Oscillospiraceae bacterium
CAGCCGGAATAATGGCTTCGCTTATCAAGGCGAAGGTCGGATATCCGCGTATCACACTTACAGTTCCGTCGATAGTTATCATGGTTCCGGGAATGTTCCTCTACAAGGGTATCTACTACCTCGGACTCAACGATGTAAACACCGGTATCATGTGGCTTTCAAAAGCAATAATGCTCATAGCCGCACTTCCTCTCGGACTTATAGCTGCCAGAATCCTTACAGACAAAAACTTCAGAAAGAGCAGCTGATCATATACTTATAAATGTGAAAGCAGCGTCATTCGGGAATGGCGCTGCTTTTTGGCTATACAGTATTTCTTTGTGATTAGCACTCTCGCATCGAGAGTGCTAATTTTTCATCTGTTGTTCACAATTCTGTCATAATCGGGGTGTAATATAATAATCACCGAAAGGAAATAAAGAACATGAAAGAGGCGGTTCCAATGGAATCATTAAAAAATAACATATCAGAAAAAGAAGCAGAAAAATCTGCCGGCGGTTTCAGATACTAACGGAGACACATCTCCTCCGGAAAGTAATTATAAGGAAACGCTGATTATCATAAATCAGCGTGGAGATCTGGGCTAAGTTCCGCAGATCTTCCTCCGCAGACAGAACAGTGTGTACAATTACAAGGAGGAATAATTTATGTTTGGACTTACACCATTTGAAAGAAAAGGTTACGATATCTTTAATCCGTTTGATGATTTTGAAAAAGAATTCTTCGGCAACAGAATGATGCCAATGCACAGACCTGAACAGGAATTCAGAACAGATATTCAGGAGTCAGATACTGAGTATGTTCTTGAAGCCGATCTTCCGGGATTTAAAAAGGAAGATATAAGCATAGATATTTCAAAGGATCTTCTGACTATCTCCGCTAAACATGAAGAGAAGAAAGAAGAAAAGAATGACGACGGAAAGTTCATCAGGAAAGAAAGATATTCCGGCATGTACAGCAGAAGCTTCGGCATTGCAGGTATCGATTCCGATAACATTTCCGCAGAGTACAACGACGGCGTTCTGAAGGTAACAATGCCGAAAATGACTCAGTCACAGGAAAAGAGAAGACTTGAGATCAAATAATCCCGAGTTTCTTCATAAGCTCCTTTGAGCTCTGTGACGGAATGCCTGTCATTCTGAAAACCTCTCCGTTTATTTCCATGCTGTTCTTTCGTGCAGCAGGATTTAAATACATTTCCATTTGCTCAGAATACCTGTCAGTCAGGGGAATGACACGCTGGTTTGACGAGCCGCGAAGACCGGCGTTATCATCGAGTTCCTTTACATAGGCTCCGTCGATGAGTATATCAGTCATTCCGAGAAGTTCCTTCACAGACTTCTCATCCGAGGCTGTCAGCTCCTCATAAGTGTATCCGGTATAGATGATCAGCCCGTATCCGGGACGGCTCTTTCTTATCTCTCCTGTGAGCATGCAGAGCCTGTCCGCCTGATGAAAAGGTTCGCCTCCCGAAACGGTCATTCCTTCCGTTTCAGTAACAGCGATAAACTCTTTTGCTATATCACCAATAAGAACCTCTTCACCCCCCTCAGGCGAATGCGTGTGTTCTGCAATACATCCCGGACAGTTCCGGCTGCATCCCTGTACCCATAATACCGATCTTAAAAACGGACCTAACAGGTCCGTTTTTTTTGTGTACCACGAGATCCTTATATGATCTGCATCTGCGTAATTCTTTATTATTCCCATTTCGATCCCTCTTATCACTGCTGTCACTGCCGGTCCGTACAGCCGGTCAGGCTGCTCCGGATACGGTATTCAAATTATCGTTATCAATATTATAACCCGAAAAACACCATCCGGTCAATCGGTAAAATACCATCTGATCACCGCTTCAGAAAAATGAATACAAAAATCTTCTTTTTTGCACAGTGAAATCTGTCAGATGTGTATGCGAAAAAACTGTTGACACAGGACTGCGAAAGTGGTATAATAGATAACGGTCGAGAACGCGGGATGGAGCAGCTCGGTAGCTCGTCGGGCTCATAACCCGAAGGTCGTTGGTTCAAATCCAGCTCCCGCAACCAATTGTAAAGCACTTAGATTTTTCTAGGTGCTTTTTCTTTTTACGGAGACATAAAATATGGATTCTTATGAAAAACACAAATTTTAATGAACGGAACTGAAAAAATACTTACAGTTAAGACCGGCAGATCTGAGTATGAAAGATTTAATGAGAAGCCTCTTTCCGGATTTGATGCCACAGTAACAGTTTATAAAAATTCAGG
>JAGDDO010000505.1 GCA_017848205.1 Oscillospiraceae bacterium
CATGTCACGTCTGTCGCGTACAAGACTGTCTACCGCCGGATTTCCGCTTTTAATGACTTCAAAAGTGTTCTTAAGAACATCGATATCGTACACGTTCATAAATACATTTGATATCGACACCATCTTTGAATTCAGATTCTGTGCGGCTTCTGAAAGAGCATCCCTTCTGCGCTTCTCCTCATTGATATTCTCAATGAGAAGGAGGACCTGATCCGCAGATCCGTCACTTCCGCGCTTGGCTGCAACAAATCTTGCTCTGAACCACAGATCAGTGTTATCCATAAATTCCTCGGTAACGCTCTCCTTATTCCTCAGCCTTTCGCTGAGTGAGGAAAGATCAACAAACTTTCTCATCTTGTCACGGTCATTTCCGTGAGTCATCTTTTCGACAACTGCATTAACAGCTTTCTGTGCGCTGCCTGTATTTCCGCTTACGATCTCATTCAGTACGCGTTCACTTGTTCTTATTTCTCTTGCGGTATCATTTTTCAGATTTATATCATGTATTGAAAAATAGATATTTGCAACTGAGGATATCTGCTCATTGACCATCTTAAGCGCTTCAAGCGTCATATCTCTTTCACGCTTCTCACGGTCGATATTCTCAACAAGAAACATGGCTCTTGCCACATCGCCTTCAGGAGTCCTGCCGGAAACGATATATCGCGCTCTTCTCCAGAGCTTTTCGTCATTAAGGAATTCCGTTGTTATCGTATCACAGTCTCTGAGGCGTTCATTGAGTTTACTGAAATCCACAAAGTCAAGTATGACATCCCTCGTGCTTTCGTCGGAATACCGCTCCATTGTTTCACTCAGCTTCTGCTGACCGCCGCTGAGCACTTCTGTTCCGTCAGCATGTGAATTATCTCTCTTGTTCAGGACTTCGCAGTATGTGTCATTAAGCAGATCGAGTTCATGAAGTGAGATGTAAATATCTGCTGTTGAGGAAAGCTGTGCGTCAAGACGTGCGGCTATCATACTTCTTTTGCCGGACCTTGCCATGAGGATCCCGACACTGAGCACTATTGCCGTTATTATAAAAACGGTGAGGATAAGTATAGTAAGAAGCGCACGCAGATCAGCGGTGGCATCTTTGACTGATATACAGCACCAGCCGTTCTTCATTTCCGCACAGTAAGCGATGTAAAGTGATCCGTTATATCTGTACTCAAAGTAATCCTTTCCGGTAAGCAGATGTTTTCCTACTATCCCTGACCCTAAAGAACCGTCATCAAGGCTGTAGTCGCTGCCTACTTCATCCCTGTCGGAATGAGCTACAACCGTATCATTCCTGTCAAGAATAAAAAGCTTGTCGGCTATGCCTGATTTTACGTTTTCTTCCGAGATATCCTGCATCTCATCGAGTGTTATGTCAAAAGCGACAACACTTTTTCCGTCTGAAAGCAGTTTGGCAAGTGTGATCATGACCGTACCGGTTTTTACATCGGTATAGGGATCAACAATAGTTATTTCTCCGCCTGCATCCACAGCAGTTTTATACCATGGCCTTGTTTCAGGACGGAAATCCTTATCAGGTATCCATCCTGATCCGTTGAGAAATTCACCGTTTAACAGGCCGTATATTCCGTTACTCTTCCTGTCGATCGCTTCTTCTATACCCTCTGACTGGTCAGTAAGATATTCAAGAATATCTTTACCTGATCTTCCTTCTGAAATCATGCCCTCAAGTGTATGCGAAGTAAGTTCAATTGCATCATAGCTCATTGAAAGATAGCTGTTCATTTCACTTACAGCCCTTTCAGAAGCTATTTCGCTGTTTCTGACTATAAGATCACATTTTACTTCATAGATCTTCCTGTAATAAAAGATTACTGTACCGACAAAGAATACTGTCAGCAGTGCGCTTATTATCAGGCTCCGTGAAGCAGAATAACTGTTCCTTCCCGATTTATCCCTCATATCATATCAACCCCTGCGCTTTAAGCCTCTATATTTTTCCAGTGTCCTGTTTCAAAGAAGTTATCGAGACTTGCTATCATTCCCTGACGTTTAACAGACTTAAGCATATAGCCGTTAGGTCCGAGTTTCAGACAGTCCATCACGCAGTCCCTTTCAGAGTGTCCGGTCAGAAAAACCACCGGAATTTCTGCCGTCTGCGAATCTGATCTTAACGCCTCCAGTACCGCTGCACCGTTCATACCCGGCATTTCAAAATCAAGCAGAATGAGATCAGGTTTTTCATTGTAAGCTGCAGGCACAGCGTCAGGTCCGTTTTTCACCGCAGTTATATGATAGCGGTCTCTCAGCCAGTCACTGACTATTTTGAGAAACATGATATCGTCGTCACATATAAGAATATGATTTTTGTCATGAATTTCTTTTACGTCCTTCTGTGCGATAAGTGTTTCATTTACAGTGCTCATTTCAATACTCCTTTAAGTTTCTGTCCGAGTTTCCTGCTTCTTTCAGTCAGTTCACCGGCTCTGCTCATCAGTTTTTCCGTGTCGCCGTTTCTTCCGGCTTTTTCGAGTTCCTCTGCGAAACTGCCCAAGGCAGAAGCTCCTATTATGCGTGAAGTACTTTTCAGTGCATGTATTCTGATAACAGCATTCTCTGTATCTCCGTTTTTCAGAAACTCATCGATGCTGTCCGCATATTCGTCCACCATTTCAGCGTATATGCCAAGAGTTTCAAGATAAGAGTTTTCATCGCCGCAGTTTTCAACTCCGGCGGCAGTGTCTATCTCTTCGAGTTTTCTAATGCTGCCCGGTATAAGGGAAGCCTCTCTTTCCCCGGCGGACTCATCAACCGAAGACGGATCGGTCACGATCACCTTTTCCTCAGGCAGTCTGTCAGCCAGAAGGATCTCCAGAAGCTCCGGATCAATCGGTTTTGTCAGATATTCATCAAAACCTGCTTCAATATACTTTTCCCTTGCACCGGATACTGCATTTGCTGTCAGGCACACAACAGGGGTCTGCGCGTTAGGATTATCATGATCGCGGCGCAGCCTTTTCAGTGTTTCTATACCGTCCATATCCGGCATCATATGATCAAGGAATATGATATCATATTTTTTTGCGGCTGAAAGTTTCAGACATTCGGCACCGCTTTCCGCAGAATCTATTTTTATCTCTGTTCTTTTTAACAGGCTTCTGAAAACCATGATATTAATCACTGTATCATCTGCAACAAGCACGCATGCATCAGGCGCACGGAAGAGTTCATAATATTTGCTGCGGTTTTCAGATAATTTTCCGGAGGATGCATCAAGGTTTCCGACTGCTTCCCTGTCTGTCGTCTTCTGCTTCAGTTCGAACCAGAACCTTGAGCCGAGTCCGTAAATACTGTCGACTCTGAGGGTCGATCCCATGAGCCCGAGCAGTTTTTCCGTGATGCTTATGCCAAGACCCGTTCCTTCAACGGAGGTGTTATGGTCTTCATCGATACGTTCAAACTCTGAAAACAGCTTTCTCATGTCTTCCGGCTTTATTCCTATGCCGGAATCCCTTACCGATACAACAAGAACTATATTTTCAGGATCGCCGGCATCTTCACGGTATCTGATGCTCAGTTCTATGCTACCCTTTTCAGTGTACTTTACTGCATTGGTAAGAAGATTGGTTATTATCTGTCTGATACGTATTGCATCGCCGAACAGGTTTTTCGGTATCTCCGGACTTATATCAAGAACAAAATGCAGACCTTTTTCCTCCGCCTTTATCCGGATCATATTCGCAAGATCGTTTATGAGAACTGTAAGGTCATATTTTGCCTCGTTTATACTCATTTTTCCTGCTTCGATCTTTGAAAAATCGAGAATATCATTTATAAGTGCCAGCAGAGTGTTTCCGGCATTGCGTATGTTTTCGGAATATTCAAGTATACTGGCGTCATCACATTCACGCAGTATCATTTCATTCAGTCCGAGTACAGCACTTATAGGGGTGCGTATCTCGTGGGACATGTTTGAAAGGAATGATGATTTCGCCTCGCTTTCAGCAAAGGCTCTTTCAGAAAGGTCTATAAGTTCGGCACGTTCCTTCTTTTCACTGTCAATATCCTCAGTGAGCCAGAGAATATGCTTTAACCTGCCTGATTCATCACGTCTCGAAGCAATGAATCTTCCTCTTCTCCACTGCTTGTTTTTATTCATGTATTCGATGGTTATCGTCTTGTTTCCGAACATGCGGCTTTCAATGGTTTCAAGATCGGTAAACCGGAGCACACTTTCGGCAAATGCTTCATCAGCTACACTTTCCATTACATGACGCAGCGTATCGCGCGCATTTTCACGGTTATCACCGATAAGTTCACTGATCATTCTGCTGTCCGACTTGATTTCAGTAAAAGTATCGTTTTCAAGATCGATATCATGTGCTGTCTGATAGATATCTGCAATGGATGAAATCCGGTAGTTGAGCATTTCAGCTGTTTCGGCAAGCTCGTCGCGCTGTCTTTTTTCTTCGTCAATGCCTTCAACGAGCCACATTACATGATTGACTGTACCGTCTTCGTTACGCTTGGAAACAACGAAACGTGCACGGCTCCACACGCCCTTGAAACTTAAGAATTCCTGTGTTATGGTATTTCTGTTTCTCAGACGTTCATTAAGAGTGGAAAAGTCAACAAATTCAAGAAGCGCAGCTCGTGTCGCCGGATCTGACATCTGTTTCATGACTGCATACATTGTTTCCTGTGCATTTATCCTGTCATCGCCGATAAGATCTGAAACGTCCTTTATGTTTGTCTTTATTTCAGTAAATGAATCGTTAGCAAGATCGATATCGTGCATGGTAAAATAGATATTCGCCACCGATGCCATCTGCTCGTTCAGCGTCTTTACTGCTTCAAGACTCAGATCACGTGCCCTTTTCTCCTCGTTGATATCTTCAATAAGATACATGGCACGGGCAACTCTTCCGTCCGGTGTTCTTTCCGATACGATGTACCTTGCTCTTCTCCAGAGTTTGTCAGCACTCAGGAACTCGGTTGTGATCGTGTTTCTGTCCTTGAGACGCACATTGAGTTTACTGAAATCAACAAAGTCAAGCAGACTTTCCCTAGTGGTGTCATCCGAGAAACGCTCCATAATGGCTCTTATCATCTGCTGGCAGTTGGTACGTGTATCGCCGATAATGTCTGCAGCTTCCGTCTTGTTATTCCGCACTTCAATAAAAGTATCATCAATGAAATTGATCTCGTGAAGGGAAATGTATATATCGGCAGTAGATGAAAGCTGGCTGCTCAGACGTTCCGTGACTTCATTTCTCCGGCTGAAGATCACGGCAGAGCTTACAGCCGCTGCAAGCAGAAGGATTATGAGAACAGCAGTTATCATTCCGATCCCTCCTGTCTTCTGCGGCGGTCACCGTGTGCCCTGTAGTAAGCCGCCTTGTCCTGATACATCATATGATCAGCACGGCGGAAAACATCCTGGTAATCGGCATCCAGTCCGGGTCTGAATATTGCATAGCCTCTCGAAACCGCAAAGGTCTGTCCGTACGGTTTCTCTTTTGCGTTTTCGGCTGCTACATGATAATCGAAACGGGAAATTGCGGTCTGTATTTCATCCTCGGAAAGTGAATTTATGACCGCAATGAACTCGTCGCCTCCGACACGGTAAACTCTCTCGCTTCCGTACACTGAAATGAGTATATCTGCCGTATCCTTGAGGAGCATGTCCCCGTATGCATGGCCAAGGCTGTCATTTACCTTTTTAAGTCCGTTCACGTCGAAAATTATAATGGTAAATGCCGCGCTGCCTTTCTTTATCTTCTGGTTAAGTTCATTTTCACGTTCAATATATGCAGACTTGTTGCGTACACCGGTCATACTGTCGGTAAACGCCTGATGACGGACACTGGCAAGAAGCGAATAAAGTTCATCCTGAAGAACGATGATCCTGTGCTGTATCGCTTCAATATCGTCCTGAGCCGTATAGGTATCTTCCTTTTCCTCTTCAGCCGGATCATCCTTTGAACCCGAAAGATTACGCACTTCCGTCATAAGTCTGGTAAAATTATCAGCAAGACCGCCGAGCTGACTGTTTATCCTGCTTATTCTCTTTCGTGTGTTTCCTGTAAACATTATTACAAGCGAAATGCCGACGGAAAGTGAAACACCGACGATCAGCAGTGTTGCCAGGAAAAAGCTGTTTACATAGGAATCGTACCACGATCTGTCAAAATCGACTGCGATTATTCCGGCAACTTTTCCATTGGAATCAAAGACAGGGCTGTATGCACTGTAAAACGAACCCCAGGCATCACTGTACGGCTCGAGGTCAGCAGCTGCCTTTCCCCTGCTTGCACTGAAAAGTGCATCAGTATACACTACCGGACTTCCGAATTCTCCCGGATCGACCGGTGTCGGATCAAGACCGAAAACGAAGTTTTTGTTTCCCTTGTCCTGTATACAGTAGATATATTCAAGATCAATATTCTCCTGAAAATGAGTGAGCACCCTCATTATTTCCTCGTACTCCGGCGTACCCGCATCTTCAGGTGTGATGTTTCTCAGTACATCACCGTCGATCATATCTGCTGCAGTATTTGTAATGTCAAGCATTTTTGAAGAAATCAGGTTCTTTACCGCTTCTCCGGAATTATGTGAAAGGACGATCCCGAGAAGAAGATTTACAATGAGTATGAACGTTGCTGCGAAAACATATTTCCAGGTCGTTATACTCTTCTGATACTTCTTCGCTTTCTTTCTTTTGACTGTCTGTATATTCTTTTCAACTACCCCATTCATCCCTGTACCTCATACTGCAATCTGAACCGAAAATGCAGAAACCACCGGAACACTTACCGCGTCCGATAAGGCCGGTACTTATCTGCTGTCAGTCCGGATTATTGTAATATCGAAACAAAAATTATACTTTATTATAACACGTTTCCGGCAAATGCGCAACATTTCTGAAAAAATTTAAGGAAACACTGATTTAAAAACAAACCGGCGCTTCCTTAATTTTTAATGCATTCAGTTTTCCGTGCAGACTATGATGTCGGCTGTTTTTATTCCGGCCACCGACATAAGATCAGCAGGTGCGATCTCTATCTGTGCTCCGACTCTGCCGGCACTTACGAAGATCTTTTCGAATGAAGGGGCAGTTTCGTGTATAAAGGTCGCAAAGGGCTTCTTCATACCCACAGGCGAACATCCTCCGTGAACATATCCGGTAAGCGGAAGAAGATCCTTCTGCTTAAGCATGCTTATAGCCTTTTCTCCTGCCGCCTTTGCAGCTTTCTTAAGATCAAGCTCCTCCTTTACCGGAACAACGAAAACATAATAGGTGCCGCTTTTGGCCTGAGTGACAAGTGTCTTGAACACCTTTTCCGGATCCTCGCCGAGAATGCCGGCTATCTGCTCGCCGGTCAGCGTCGGATCTGCTTCGTATGTATGACTCTGGTACGGTATTTTCTTCCCGTCAAGTATTCTCATTACATTTGTTTTATCTTCTTTTTTCATATGGTATACTCCCTCTGTAATACTGTTACAGCGTTTTATTATAAGTTTCAGCTCCTGCTGAAGTAAAACACCTTTCCCCTCGCTCTGAACGGAAGTGAATATCCCCTCGGCAGCATGAATGCGTGTTCGTGATGCACGGTAAGATCCCTTTCGATCATTCCGTCGGTGATTATAAGTATCGGTCCGTCCTTCGGAAAATCCTTATCCCGTTCGAGAAGATCAACGGCAGGCTGAATAACTGTACCTCCACGGCCTTTTACTTCAACTGTACCGGCAAGATCATCCGGACGTATCCAGCCGGCATCATATGCTGTGGCATCGCAGAACACCACTCTTACGAGAGGAACTTCCCTTTCGACCGAGTAGCTGACAACTGCACCGAGAGCAAGA
>JAGDDO010000506.1 GCA_017848205.1 Oscillospiraceae bacterium
GAAAATCTGTGAACAATAGTTCAGTACAAATTTAATTAAAAGGTTACTTAATGGACTTATCAGATTTCTTGGGAAACACTGATTAAATCAGAAATCCGGCTTCGCCGGATTTCCGGAGGTGGGATTTGCGGGGCTTTGCCCCGGAGCCCCACGCTGATTTATGATAAATATTAGGGGGAATAGCAGGTGAACCGTCACTTGAAATACAATAATAAAAAGTTACCCAGACAGATAGCAGTCGTGTCTGGGATAATCATAAACGTCCTGCTTGCATTTATTACATACAGGAGCTGGCTGCCGATGTATTTTGACACCGCCGGCACAATACGTGTCACGATACTGTGCGGTACATTTCCGGGATTACTTACTGCAGCTATAACCAACCTTGCCTGCAGTGTTTTCAATGAGCACTCACTTTATTTTGCAATAATCAATGTTCTTATCGCTCTGTGCACATCATGGACAATGAAGTACAGAACACAGACAGGAAAGAAAAATATATTTGTTTTATGTGCTTTAATATCACTCATAAGCGGAGTTACAGGTACGATACTCCAGTGGTTCCTTATGAATGATTCACAGTTCAGCATTATAAACAGGGCTGCTGATGCCTTCACCGCAAAGACCGGTTTACCGTCGTTCCTGAGCATAATGGCAGTAAACGTTCTGTTCAATTCGGCCGACAAGATCATTTCTGTCATCATCGCTCTGATCGCCATCCGCCTCATCCCGACAGAATACATCAAGCAGATAAAGGACGGCGAATGGAAGCAGAAGCCTCTTTCAAAGGAAGCAATAAAAGACATACATCTTAAAACACGGACCAATTCCCTGCGTAACAAGCTGGTCATCACTCTTACAGTTGCAGCGATAATTCCTGTAACAGTCATGGGATGGATAGGGCTCAGCGTAAACTTTGAAAGAGCAAAAGTAACATATACCGAAGATGCCCGGAACGCCGCTGATTACATTGCTGCATACATCGATCCTGAAAAGTTCGGTGAGCTCATTAAAGACGGAAAACCTACCGATGAATATATCCGGCTGAAGGAAATAATGAACGGAATAAAGAACAATTCCCACGCCATAGATAATATGTACCTGATATATGCTGAAAACGGCGGTTTTACTTGTCTGCTCGATCTCGATCATGAAACCGCCGGAGGAGCGGATGATTCATTCACAGAGACTTTCTCACCATACCTTTATGAACTGCAGTTTGGCAGAAAGGCCGCTCCGGTCGAAAAGAAAGAACGTTCCGGACGCGAGGTCACTGTTTTTTCACCGGTAACAGACGGCAGTGACAACGTAGTCGGCTTTGTCTGTGCAGATGTCACTATGAAATTTATAGCTGATTATGACAATGACTTTTTTGTAAGACTTCTGATCATACTTTCTGCATATTTCATACTTACGCTCTGCTTCGGTATCTCCTTCTCGGGCTTCAGCCTCGTGTATCCGATCAGCAGCATTACAAGATGCACCGACAGCTTCATCAAAAGCGGCGGCAGTCAGCAGGAAACGGACGAAAACGTCCGCAGGATACGTTCAATTGATATCCGTACCGGCGACGAACTTGAAGATCTGTACAACGCCATCTGTCTGATGGAATCGAACACGGCGGAGCAGGTCAGAGCCATCAGGAGATATGCTGAAGTATCGGCAAAAATGCAGAACGGTCTTATCGTCACCATGGCCGACATGGTGGAAAACCGCGATTCCGATACCGGTGCACATGTACAGAA
>JAGDDO010000054.1 GCA_017848205.1 Oscillospiraceae bacterium
GAAAAGTGCAAGGCCAGTCACTACCTGGTTCGGCGGTGAATTGGCAACACCCATGGCATTTCGTAAAAACGCAAACGAGATGACAAGACGCGTAAAACACGTCAGCATCATCAGAAAAGTAGGTATAAGCGCTATAAATGCAAGCAGAAACAGCAAATCAAGCGTACTTGACCCGCTGTCAGCCACGCCTGAATTCAAGTCTATTGAAATTGAAGGTGATTCCGCTGCGGAAACACGGTTTACAAGAAAACCGGAAAGAAATATGCTTGCTGCAAGACTGAGCATAAAGCATATAACGGTCTTCAGTCTTTTTCTGTCACGGAGAACATTATTTGTTTTCGTCATTTTTGTTCTCCTTCTGTTTCAGATTCCCCATTTTTTCACTCAGCACGTTTTTAAACGCTCCTATAAGATCCTGCGAGAACGGTGCCCCCGCACCCTCCTCCGGAAGCGTAAGTTCGTTTTCATCAACGTCACATATGTATTCCATATGCTCTCTGCTGAGTCCCACAAGTACTGTTTTACCCCCTGCCTTTACTATCATAAGCACCTTGTCGGGAGCAAGACTGAGTGAATCGATTATCTTTAAGTTTTTCCCGCTCATTCCGCTACTTATGGAATATTTTTTCCCTATATATTTCGTTGTCAGATATGCAAGATAAAGTATTGCTGCAAAGAGAACTATGGTAAATAAAACCGTTATTACTCTTCCTGCTGCTGATCCGTTCAAATTACTACCTCCGAAATGTCCTTACTCTGTTTCCTCTTCCTCTGTGCCTTCAGTATCTTCTGCCGGCTCCTCTGCGGTATTTTCCGGCCGGTCGTCAAGATTTTCGAAAGGCGCTGGTTTAGGTTCCGGTTCAGGACGTTCCTTCTTTTCTCTGGCAGCCTTTTCTTCTGCAGCTTTTTCCGCGTCAGTCATAAATCTTCTGTTCGAGATTATCTCGGTGATCCTGACGCCGAAATTGTCGTCTATTACTATTACATCTCCGCGTGCTACCGTCTGATTGTTCGCAATTACATCCACCGGAGCACCGGCCTGTTTTTCCAGACGGATTATCGATCCCTGCCCTAAATTGAGCACTTCTCTCATACGGAGTTTAGCCCTTCCGATCTCCACGCGGACATCAAGCGGAACGTTCATAAGCAGAGGTGTGTAATCCTCTGACTTCGCCGCTTTTGAACTGTCGCCTGCGGAAAAATCCGGAAAAGTCGCTTCCTTTACATTGATACTCTTTGTCTTCATCTAACATCTCTCCATGACACTTACGATTATGCGCCGCATTTTTGCGGCCTGCAGCAAGCCTTTCGGAATTTGCGTTTATATGCAGGAGCAGGGGGACATAAAATTCCCCCTTAAACTCTCTGCTTTTCGCGTTTTACTTACTATCCCTGCTTACTGCGGAATTCCCCCTGATTTCTGTGTTCCTGTGTCGAAAGATGCGCCCATTGCTCTAAGAAAATCTGAATTTCGTGAAAGTTCACTGTTCTTATTGATAATAGCTATCTCAACACGTCGGTTCTGGGAACGGCCTTCCTCGGTATCGTTGTCCGCTATCGGGAAGTTGTTTCCGAGTCCCATCGGCAGAAGCATCGACGAAGGTATACCGGAATTGTATTCAAAATAGTTTGAAATGTTTCCGGCACGTTCCGTTGACAGAAGTCGTGAATCGACTTCCGAAAACTCAGCCTTTGCCGTATGTCCCTTGATCATAATAAGTGATATGTCATCCTGAACGCTGGCAAAGCATTCACCAAGGAATTCGAGAACTTTCTCACTTTCCGGCTTGATAACTGCACTGTCAGGTTCAAAAATAACGTTGTCTTTAAACTGAATAAAAATGTTTTTCGCGTTTTCCGAGTCGGACATATCAGTAGAACCGTCATTCGGTTTTTCCTGTTTTCCGGCATCTCCATCGCTGCCTTCTTCTCCTGCAGCTGCCTCTTCCATAGCTTCGGATGACTGCTGGAGCATTATGCTGTTGCTTAAGTCATTGTCCTCAAGGTAGGTCATGATCTTTTCATACAGCTGGTC
>JAGDDO010000507.1 GCA_017848205.1 Oscillospiraceae bacterium
ACCAGTGCTTCGCGGAAAGCCCTTTTATTAAACTCCGGAACAGATATACGAAATAGACCGTCTTCTATTTCTTCTTCAGGATTACGTGCGTCAATGTAGTTCTGTATCTTTTCAAAAGCAGCAAGCAGCGGCAGTGTAAATGATTCGTTTACGGAAATACTGGTGCCTTTCATTTCCTGAAAAGCAGCTTCAGCAGTCGGAATGTATTTTTTTATGCTTTCTGTTTTTCCTATAAGAAGCATACCGCAGTAGGTAGGAATAAGTTTTCCGTCATTTATTGTCGCCAGACGAAGAGCCTTGTCGAGAGATTCATTATCCAGTTCGAGAAGAGATGTTTCACCGCGGTAATTCCTGATGATATTTCTCAGGCGTTCACGTTCCAGATCATCAAGGTCGTCATATGATGAATCAGGCACATTCTGAGCCGAAAAATCCAGAAGACTTAAGTCTGAAAGACGCGATGATATTTCGTGAGGATACATAGGTACATTTTCCGGAGTTCCGTCAGCCTTTATTCTGCGGCGCTGTATTTTTCCTGAAGAAGATGCGACTATACTTCTGCTTTTTGGTACAGATATTTTTACGAAACTGTCGTCATCAGCAATCTCAATACAGACAGAAACCGGAGGAACTGTTTTATTTGCAATAAAAGCGACAAGCTGGGTAATATCTTTATGAGCTTTATGAAGTCCGGTTATATCACCGTCATCTTCAACGCCTACATAAAGATCTCCGCCGTCAGTATTTGCAAATGCCACAACTGCATCTATAAGATCATTATCCGGAAGTCGTTTCAGATCACTTTTGAATTCTGTACGCAGATCTTCTTTAAAACCAATATTCATTTAATCATCTCCTGTATAAAACACGCGGCCAATCGCGCGCGCGATTATATTAGCAAGAGCCGAACGCGCGCGCGTTCGAATGATTATATTATAGCACTAAAAAAGAGAAAACACAAGAGAAAATAATGCGTCTGCGGCGCGATTATAAAACGAGCTGCCGGTTTCGGCAGCTCGTTTTTTCTATAGCAGTCTTCGACCCGAAGGGGTGAAGACTTCCTTGCAACGCGCGCGTTCCATTTTTTATCATTGACATCAGCGCTTTTATGTGCTAAAATAATAACAACTGAATAACATTAATCTTGCAGCGTCAAAGGGGTGCACCACCACGGGTGCATCCCTTTTTCTGTCTTTTTGACGACGGATCACAACGACTGACACCTGCGGAAAATGCATTTTTGAAAGGAAGATGAAAATGAAACTGACGATAAACGGTGAAAACGTGACACTTGACAAACCGGTTACGGTAAGTGAATACCTTGCTGCAAACGGATACAAACCGGCAAGGATAGCTGTTGAAATAAACGAGGTGATCCTCCCGAAGGATCAGTACGAAACACATAATCTCTGCGAAGGCGACCTTGTGGAGATCGTTACCTTCATGGGAGGCGGCTGATATTTACGGTGCAAAGACTGACATCAGTAACACTGAACTGTGTGCCACTGCAGTTTAAGCGCACTGATAAATATCAAAACAAAGCTTCTGCTCCGATCCCATCGCTGATCACTAACAGATCAGCTTAATACATGTAAAGGACTTGAATATATGAACAACGATAAACTTATTATAGGCGGACATGAATTTACATCCCGTTTCATACTCGGATCAGGAAAGTTTTCTGTAAGAGACACAAAGACCGTTCTCGAAAACGGCGGAGTTGAAATGGCAACACTTTCAGTAAGAAGAGCCAACACCGGCGACAAGGAAAACATACTCGATTACATACCTGAAGGCATCACGCTTCTTCCGAACACAAGCGGTGCAAGAACTGCGGAGGAAGCAGTCAGAATAGCTCGTCTTGCAAGGGAGATGGGCTGCGGTGACTTCGTAAAGATCGAGATCATACGTGATTCAAAGTATCTTCTTCCGGACAACGAGGAAACTGTAAAGGCTACTGAAATACTTGCAAAGGAAGGTTTCATCGTAATGCCGTACATGATGCCGGATCTTGCTGCAGCAAGAAAACTCGAAGCAGCCGGCGCTGCTTCCATCATGCCTCTTGCAGCACCTATCGGAAGCAACAAGGGCCTCTGCACAAAGGACTTCATAAAGATCATAATCGAAGAAACAGATCTTCCTGTAATCGTCGACGCAGGCATAGGCAAACCGTCACAGGCATGCGAGGCAATGGAACTCGGATGCGCGGCAGT
>JAGDDO010000508.1 GCA_017848205.1 Oscillospiraceae bacterium
GCAATCTCTATACAACGAGAGCATTCGCCTTTTATAGTTATGATACTTAAAAGCTTATTCTTTGACTGCTACGTATTTTAGTAACCAGTAGTTTTACTTTATAAGTCTGAACACCTGTTCAGATGTAAGTTCAAGATTTTTCTGCGTTGTTTCAGGATTCATTGCTTCTTCGAGGCTCATGGGCTTTCGGAGTACCGAAAAGCATGCATCTATTCCGCATGAGTTTAATGAGCTGTCAGTGACTTTGAGCTTTCCTGCAAATGCTATGACTGTCTTATTGTATTTCTTTGCCGCAGCAGCTATGCCAGCAGGTACTTTTCCCATAATACTCTGGTCATCGAGACAGCCTTCACCGGTAACAACTACATCGGCGTTTTCTATTTCCTTTTCAAGTCCGGATGCACTTATCATCAGTTCTATTCCCGGAACAAGTTCGGCATTAAGGAATGAACGGAATGCAAATCCCAGTCCGCCAGCCGCTCCGGAACCAGGATAATTCCTGTCAGCGTCCGGATATTTCATCTCTGTAAGATCAGCAAACTTTTCAAGCCATGAATCCATTTTAACTACATCTTCAAGTTGAAGACCTTTCTGCGGCCCGAATACTGCAGAACAACCTTTATCTCCGCACAGAGGATTCTTTACATCGCAGGCAATACGGAAATGACAGTCTTTTAGTTTCGGAATAACATTACGGTCATCTATTAAAACAATATTTTCAAGTCCTTTTCCGTAAATACTTACTGGCTTGCTGTCATTACCACAGAATTCATATCCGAGAGCCTTAAGCATACCAATACCACCATCATTTGTGGCGCTTCCGCCTATTCCAATGATAAAATCACGGCATCCGCGGTTTAGAGCATCGACGATCATTTCACCTACTCCATAAGTAGTTGTGTTCATCGGATCTCTTTCGTTTTCTGCCAGAAGCGGCAGTCCGGCAGCGGACGCCATTTCCATTACGGCAAGTTTCTTTGAGTGATTAATTCCGTAAGAAGCATTTATCTTTCTGTTTATCGGGTCAGAAACTAAAACAGTTACTTTTTCGCATTCAAGGTTGCTTATCAGAGCATTTATAAGCCCTTCCCCGCCGTCAGAAACCGGTTTTACAATAACCTCAGCATCCGGATGAGCTTTCAGTATTCCCTTTTTAACAGCCGCTCCGGCCTGCTCAGATGATATACAGCCTTTGAACGAATCTATTGCAATTACTACTTTCATATGATTTCTCCGTTAAGAATTATTTATATAGATTATAGCACGATGAAGTGGTGAAATCAAATTATAAACTAAAAGTCAGGGAAATTAATCTTGACACATCCTGTCTTATATGATATAATAACCACATATTTTCGAGAGAGGTGAGAAGATGAGAAGATAATCTGCTTTTGAACGCATAAATTATGAATACAGTGTATGTGGTATATGTGAAAACATATGCTGTAGTTTTGTGCTGCCAAAAGTGGATTATGTTCTCATAACCTCTTTTTGCTTTTATACTATCATCGGCAGGACTGCTATGTCCGTGCTTTGAGGTTATCTGTAACATATCGGAACTGTTTGGCGGCAAACGGTTCCGTTTTTTGTTTGCGGAACAGCAAAGGAGGAATGTTTATGTCACAGATAAGAGCTGACCACCTTACATTCAGCTATGAAGGTTCTGTGGAATCTGTATTTGAAAATGCAACTTTTACAATAGATACCGACTGGAAATTAGGACTTATCGGAAGGAACGGTAAAGGCAAGACTACCCTGCTCCGTCTACTGACAGGTGAACTTACAGGTCAGGGCGCGATAATCAACTCTGTTCCTGTCGCCTATTTTCCCTACCGGATAACTTTAGAACAGATGAAGCTGTCTGCTGCTGAATTTGCCGAAGAACTTCGAATGGGCTGTGAAATGTGGCGCGTTATATGCGAACTTTCGGAGCTTGATGAAGATGCGGAAATACTCTATCGTCCGTTTGAAACACTCAGTCACGGACAGCGCACAAAGGCGCTTCTGGCAATACTGTTTTCAGGCGAAAATGATTTTCTGCTTATAGATGAACCTACAAATCATCTTGATGCAAAGGCGCGTGAAAATGTACGTGAATATCTTTCATCCAAGAAAGGATTCATACTCGTCTCCCATGACCGTGATCTGCTTGATACATGTACTGATCATATTCTTGTACTCAACCGAAAGACTATAATGGTACAGAGCGGTAATTTCTCATGCTGGAAAGAAAATCAGGAAAAACGCGATCAGTTCGCAAAATCGGAAAATGAAAAGCATCAGAAACAGATTAAAAAACTTCGTCAGTCTGCAAAGCGTACATCAGAATGGGCTGATAAAAGCGAGCGTACTAAGATTGGATATGATCCGATAAAGGAACATGACCGACCAATTAGCGCACGCGCATACATCGGTTCAAAGACAAAGAAGATGCAAAGCCGGGTAAAAAACACCGAGATGCGCATTGAAAGAGAGATAAACGAACAGGAAGGACTGCTGCAGGATATAGAAGAAATTGCAGCGCTGAAAATGTCTCCTTTAACACATCACAAGGATACCCTGATATCACTGCGTGACTGCACTTTAAAGTACGACGGCGCTGATGAACCGGTACTAAGCGGAGTATCTTTCAGTGTAAAAAAGGGAGAGCGTATTGCGCTACACGGAACAAATGGTTGCGGAAAATCTACACTTATGCGGCTGATACTGCAAAGTGCAGGAGTAATCCCGCAGGATAATAAGCTTATCGTAAATGGTATCTGCGAAACGGCATCGGGACTTATCGTCTCGTATGTTCCGCAGGACACTTCTTTCCTTAAAGGCAGTATTCCGCAGTTCTGCGAAGAACGTGGTCTTGACCGGAGTTTATACTGTACGGTGCTTCGTCAGCTTGACCTCAGCCGTGCGCAGCTATCGAAAGATATATCAGAATACTCTGCGGGACAGAAGAAAAAAGTCCTGCTGGCAGCAAGTATACTGACACCTGCGCATATCTATATATGGGACGAACCGCTGAATTTCATCGATATTTTCTCACGTATGCAGATCGAAACACTTCTGAATGAATATCAGCCGACTATGCTCCTTGCAGAACATGATGTGCGATTCCGTGAAAATATAGGAGCGGAAACGGTGAATTTATAATCCTGTATGTTGACCGAACTCTTTTAATAATTATTTTAAACAACTACAAAGCGCCCTTATCTTCAGTTACAGATAAGGGCGCTTACCATGTTATTTACTTTATTTCTTTACAACTCAATTATAACATTGACATGATGACATGACAACATAAGTCACTTTTAAACTTTACATCATAATACAAATATGATACAATTAAATGGTAAATTACTTGAAATAACAAAGCAGAAAGAAGGAAATAGAATGAGCGAAGTTATCGAACGATTTTTAAGATATGTAAAAATCGAAACAACATCATCGGAAACAAGTGAAACTGCACCGAGTACAGCTATCCAGCGTGATCTTGCATCACTGCTTTATAAGGAACTCACTGATATGGGAGCGGCAGATGTTTATTACGATGAGGAACACTGTTATGTGTATGCGAAAATACCGGCTTCGGATGGATATGAAAACAGAAAAACTCTCGGATTTATCGCACATATGGATACATCTCCGGAAGCATCCGGAAAAAACGTTAAGCCTCGTATAATTGAAAACTATGACGGTGAGGATATTGTTCTTAACAAAGAACTGAACATTGTTCTTGAAACAGCAAATTATCCTGAAATAAAGGCCTATAAAGGTCAGAGCGTCATTGTAACAGACGGAACTACTCTCCTTGGCGCTGACGACAAGGCCGGAGTTGCTGAAATAATGACAATGGCAAATACCCTTCTCTCACATCCTGAGATACCACACGGACCGGTTACAGTCGCATTTACTCCTGATGAGGAGATCGGGGCTGGTACTGCGAATTTTGATATGGAACGCTTCGGTGCTGATTATGCCTATACTGTTGACGGCGGCGGCATTGGCGAACTGGAGTATGAAACATTCAATGCAGCATCTGCAGTAATAGAAATAACCGGCGTGAATGTTCATACCGGCGAAGCCAAAAACAAGATGATCAATGCTGCTCGAATAGCCGCCGAATTTGACTCCGTGCTTCCTGCTGAACAGCGACCGGAATTTACCGAAGGCCGCGAGGGATTCTATCATCTTATGGGTATAGAAGGAAGCACGGAAAGTGCAAAACTCGTTTATCTTATAAGAGATCACGACAGAATGATCTTCGAAAACCGCAAAGCCATCATGTACGGCATCGGCGA
>JAGDDO010000509.1 GCA_017848205.1 Oscillospiraceae bacterium
GTTCAGCTTCTCAAGGGCGACATTTTAAAGGGCACAAAGTGCACCAATCCGAGATGTATCACACATGCGGAAAAATATCTGCCTGAGAGCTTTATAAAATCAGGAGACATTGCAGAATGCGAATTCTGTGACGAACGCATACTGCTCTGATCATAAATCGGAACAGGGGATTATACTTAGGGGGTATTAGTATGAAAAAAGGGGTATTTCTTTCATTTGCAGCGGCAGCCGTGATAGCTTATTCAAGTGCGGCTTCCGCTGTTTCAGCAGTTAGTTTCAAAGATATTAAGCTGGCTCTTTTTACAGGCGGCACTTATGAGAGTACACTCGATACCAACGGCAACGGCAAACTCGACATTTTCGATCTGTGCCGTGAAAAGTCGAAGATAGTCTCGCCGGAAAAATGGGACAGGCAGGCAGTATTTCTGGAAGATGCAGATGTCGACTACGACTCCGGTACTGTGACGGTGCCGGTAAGTCTGGCGGCGACAGATCTCGATTTAAGGAGGATCTATCTTACCATCGGATGGGATCCGTTAAACTTTAGTCTTAAGCACCTGTATCCGGGCACAACAAGCGGTTCATGGCGATGGAATACCAGCCGTTCAGACGGATTTGCAATGTTGCTTTTCGATATTGACGATTATTACGGTGAGGAAACTACGCTTTTTAATGCGGAATTTACCATCAATGGTGCTTCTGAAGGCGAGTACAGCTTTACGCTTGAGAACGCTCTGGCTGAAGTTTCACCTGATAAGGATCATAAAGAATCAGACAGTGCTTCCGCAGAGCTGCGTAAACAGTATTTTTCCGCACTCAGACTGGATGCATCTGATCGTTTCGGAAACATACTTGTTTCAGACAGCGAATTCCCGAACAGCCCTTCTGAAGTTACCGCAGTTCTTAAGTCTGGTGCCGTAAGACCGTCACCTTCACCGACTGCTTCGCCTAAGCCGGCTGTTTCACCTAAGCCGACGGCTTCACCGAATAACGACCGGCCTGATCTTAGCGAGGAGAGCATCTACAATGCTATGATCGCATTAAAGAGTGAGTATCCGGAAGGCACGAGGTGGACAAACGACAACTACTACGGCTGGAATGGCGGCATCTTTACAGGAGGATTCGGCTGTGCAGGCTTTGCATTTATGCTTTCTGATGCTGCTTTCGGCAGTCTTCCTGCAAGAAGATATTATCAGTACAGTGTTTCAGACATCAGAGTCGGCGACATCCTGCGTGAAAACAATGATTCGCATTCAGTCATTGTTCTTCGGAAGTTAAACGGCGGAGTTGAGGTCGCTGAGGGCAACTACAATTTATCTGTTCACTGGGGAAGAAAGATCCCGGACAGCGAACTTACAAGACTAACATATATTATGACAAGATACCCTGAGTAAGGGGAAGGAGAGGTTTTTGCATGGCAAAGGTACTGGTCGGTATGAGCGGCGGAGTTGACAGCTCTGTTGCGGCAAAGGTCCTTAAGGACAGCGGATATGATGTTACAGGGGTGACGCTGAAAATGATTGCGTCAGAAGACATCGTTGAAACTCAGACAAGAACTTGCTGCTCGCTTTCAGATGTCGAAGATGCAAGAGCCGTTGCATACAAGCTCGGTTTTGAACATCTGGTATTCAATTTCCGTAATGTTTTCGGCGAGTTTGTAATAGATAATTTTATTAACAGCTATGTTTCAGGACGTACA
>JAGDDO010000510.1 GCA_017848205.1 Oscillospiraceae bacterium
AACGTCCATCTTTGTTCCATCAGTGCCTCCCAAAAGTTATTATCAAACTATTCTGACAACAGCATTTCCTGAATTACAGAAATGTTTTTTGCCAATTCATTTCCTGAATAATTTTTATTAACTATTTCATTATACTATAAGTCAGATAAAAAATCTATACTTCCGGTACAAAATATGGTGTGCTGTCTGCGGCAGCAATTATAGTAAACGAATAATTTTCGTTTACTATTAGCCGATATGCTTACGAGCAAACATAGTTTGCGGATCTGCAAGGATATATATAATTAAACCGGGCTGTCGGAATGATATAATCCCCTTAGAGTAGACACACGAAAAAAACAAAACGTGTGAACTCTAAGGGGGTTATTTTTTATGTCAAGAAAAAGCAAACTAACTGACGAAGAACGAATGGCTGCTGTACAAGAATACCTTGCTGGAAAAGGAAGCACTAAAGCGATAGCCAAGAAGTATGGAATTAATCGCGAACGGTTTCGTCAAATGGTGATCACTGCTAAAATCAATGGGATAGAAGCAGTGAGAGTAAGACATATAAACAAGAAGTATTCTGTTGAAACAAAGTTAGATGCTGTAAAGGAATATATAGAAGGTAAATGTAGTCAGTTGGAAATATGTGCGAAATATCAAATTACACAGACTTCAGTTTTAAGACAATGGATTTCATGCTATAATAGTGGTAAAGACTTTAAGGAGCGTACACGCTCGGGAAGAGGAATTACCATGAACAAAGGCAGAAAAACCACACCGGAAGAACGCGTAGAAATTGTAGCGTTCTGCATTGAGAACGACAAGAATTATGGGCTTACAATGGAGAAATACGGTGTTTCCTACCATCAAATCTATTCGTGGTTACGTAAATATGAAGCTAAAGGTGTAGAAGGTCTAAACGACCGCAGAGGAAAAGCCAAGCCGGAAGATGAGCTTACTGAAGCAGATAAGCTACGCATGGAAAACAAGATATTGCAGGCAAAAATCAAGGATCAAGAAATGGAGATAAAGCTGTTAAAAAAACTCAGGGAATTGAAAGGAGGCGATTGGTAAGCGGAGTAAAGAATGAGGATAAATATCTTGCGATAAAATACATGAATGAATCCGAGCATTACCCAATCCAGAAACTCTGTTCTGCAGTTCATATCGCACGCTCAGCATATTACAAGTGGCTGAAAAGAACGCCGAGTTTAAGTCAGCAGATAAATGAACAGCTAGTAGAATGGATCAGACAGCACTACGAAGAACGCAACGGAATCTTAGGTTATCGTCAGATGACAGTCGTGATCAATCGTGAACACGATGTACATTTCAACAAGAAGCGAATTTACAGACTGATGAATATTTTGCACTTGAAGTCAGTCACTCGAATCAAGAAAAAAACATATATTCCATCAACACCACAGATCAAGGCAGATAATATTCTGAACAGAGATTTTCATGCCGATAAGCCGAATGAAAAGTGGCTTACTGATGTGACGGAATTCAAATATTATGTAGGCTCGACTGTCATGAAACTGTATCTGAGTGCAATTCTCGATTTATATGACAGACGTATAGTAGCTTATCGAATAAGTGATAGCAATAACAATGATCTTGTATTTTCAACATTTGATGAAGCAGTCCGACTGAACCCTGATGCACATCCGATTTTCCACAGTGATCGAGGATTTCAATACACCACCAAAGCATTTCATCAGAAACTTGTCGATGCCGGAATGATGCAGAGTATGTCTCGCATTGGAAGATGTATTGATAACGGACCTATGGAGGGGTGGTGGGGTATCCTGAAATCTGAAATGTACTACCTGCGTAAATTTACAGACAAGGATGAACTGATCTCAGCAATAGAAGAATATATTAGTTACTACAATACAAAGCGGTATCAGATTAAACTGAACTGCATGACTCCAATGGAGTATCACAAAGCTTATGCCGCGTAATTTGATGAACAAGTGTGGCTACAAGTCTATCCTATGTCTGTTACTTCAATCCTTGCTCTTAAAATGCTTGTCAATTGCTAACGACAAAAGCAGCCTGCACAAATTGCACAGACTGCTTTGAATCACATCATAGAATATTTTTGTTTTTTTGCGCTGTCTACTTGACAGGGGGCGGGTCACCCGCGGGCACTGTCCGTTTTTTGAAACGCTGAGTTATCAGCGTGGGGGTACGGGGCGAAGCCCCGCAAATCCTCCCTCCGTGAATCCGGCTAAGCCGGATTTCGGTCTTATTCCTTATAGAAACATTTTTTCGATAAACTTTGCTGCTCCGTCCGAGTCGTTGTCTGAATCAGTGATGAAGCGGCAGAGTTTTTTTACGTTTTCATCAGCATTAGACATTGCTGTGCTTATGCCGACTGTCTCAAGTATGCTGAGATCATTTTCAGTGTCACCGAGAGCGGCTGTTTCTGAAAGCGGTATTCCGGTCACTTCGGAAAGCGCTGTTATACAGTTTCCCTTGGTGGCTTTTTTTGATGTTATCTCGATGTTGTTTGCACCGCCCGTGACGTATACAAGTTCTTCGTCATATTTTTTAAGTATGGAAAGAAGTATGTCACGGTTTTTGAATTCTCCGTTTATTTTGCGGAAGTTGACGGTGATCTTTTCAACATTCGGTCTGCGTTCTGTGTAAAACTCAGTTGTGCTGTCAGTCAGCACTCTGCTGCTTCTGATATAGGCTTTTACAGCGTCGGAAGCATCAACGTCATTCAGGACATCAAGACAGCGGCTGTCAGTATAGGCGTTTTCAGCGGTAAACAGATCGGACATAACATCAAGTTCCGGAAACAGGGGAATAAGTTCATCCATAATGTTTTCCGGAATACATTCTTCCTTTAGCATCTTTCCGGCAGTCAGGTCATACAGCCCGGCACCGTTTGAAAAAATCACATATCTTACACCCTGTTCAAGTATCTCATTCGGTATTCCGCCGAGATGCCTTCCTGTCACCGGTACTATAAGAATGCCTTTTTCTGATGCCTTTTTCAGGACCTCCAGGGAATATCTGCTCACGGTCTTGTCAGACCGGAGCAGAGTTCCGTCAAGGTCAGTGCATATCATTCTGACGGTCATTTTTCAGGTCCGATAGTTTTGATCTTCTTTGAAAGATACTGTCTGAGTGTTGCAAGGTCTGTAAGATTAACTGTTTTGTCAGTAAGCACGTCTGCAGCCTTGAGCTGATCGGCTGTAAGCTTGCGGTCTCCGATGAGGTAAAGACTTAAGAGTGACATATCAGTTACGTCAACCTTCTTGTCTGCATTGATATCACCGTAGATAAGCTCGCTTGTTTTGTCAGTTGGTTCCTTTGTGGCAGGAGTATTTGCAGCAGGTGTTTTTGTGGCAGGAGCTGAAGGCTTTTCCGAAGGATTGATCGGAGGGAATTCCTTCGGTTCCTCACCATACGGAGTTCCGTAAACGAGTTCATCTTCGAAGTAAACAGGGATTCTGTCTGTCGGGCCGAATTCCTCGGACATTTCAAGACCTTCACGGCTGTAGTCGTTTGTAGCATCCCAGTTGCTTTCGTATTCAGCATCCTGTCCTACGAGAATACCGAACTGAAGAGCTCTTGCACCGTGCCAGAGAGTACCTGTCCAGTCCATTTCAACGTAGTAAACATTGTCTTTAAGATGTATCGGTTGTGATACCTTTGCGCTTTCCTTCATGTCAGTGGTCGACTGAACTTCATCGTAGTAAACTTCAGTTCTTACATCCTTTATGCTCTGTCCCTTGGCAACGAGTTCCGATATGTCGAAGTAGTAGCGTGCCTTGAGCTTTTCTGTGTAGAGGTATTTCGGCGGCTGTGTTGTGTCATTGTGTACACGTACAGTTACCTGTGTTCTTTCAACATTTTCCTGTACAACGTTGCCTTCGATCCAGAAGTCTGTCTTTTCAGGTTCCTTCGGAGGGAAGTTTTCATCCGGCTTCATGTCCTTTGTGCCGTACCACTTGTAAAGTGCGGCAAGATCACCGACGATACCGGCATTGTAGTCAACGGCAACTTCATTGTAAACATAGTCCTTTGTGATATCTCTGTGCCAGTCTGTTGAGTCAGGACCGCCGACGAGAGCACCCCAGAGTGTATGTGCCTGATCGATAGGATCGTCCATGCTGAATGTTGTTGAGCCGTGAGCTGCACGGTGGTGAGGATGTGAAGCTGCTGTAGGTGAGTAGCCTACGATGTACGGACGGTTCATCGGGTTCTTACCCATGATGTATTCCATCTGTCTTTCAGCCCAGTCAGT
>JAGDDO010000511.1 GCA_017848205.1 Oscillospiraceae bacterium
AAAAACTCTCGGCTATTAGTCAGGCTTGTGACGAAGTAATAAGCGGCGCTCTCAACGATCATTTCCCGCTTGTTGTATGGCAGACCGGAAGCGGTACCCAATCCAACATGAACACAAATGAGGTCATTGCCAACCGAGGAAATGAAATTGCCGGTTTAAAACTGCTCCACCCTAATGATGACATCAATATGAGTCAGTCCTCAAACGATACATTTCCGACTGCAATGCATATTGCCGCTGTACTTGCAGTAGAGGATAAGGTGATACCTGCTGTTGATACTCTTATGGAGACTTTTAAGCGCCTTGAAAAAGAAAATGAGGGCATCGTAAAAAGCGGCCGTACTCATTTACAGGACGCAACTCCTATCAAGTTCTCACAGGAGATAAGCGGCTGGAGAGCTTCACTTGAAAAGGATAAGAAAATGCTCCTTGCAGCCTGCGACGAGCTCAAAGAGCTTGCAGTGGGCGGTACAGCAGTAGGAACAGGTCTTAATGCACCAATGGGCTTTGCCGAAAAGGCTGCTGAAAAGATAAGCGAGCTTACAGGCAAAAAATTCATATCTTCGCCTAATAAATTCCACTCTCTTACTTCAAAAGACGAAATAGTATTCGCGCACGGCGCTCTTAAAGCTCTTGCTGCTGATATGATGAAGATAGCAAACGATGTAAGATGGCTTGCATCTGGCCCTCGTGACGGACTGGGAGAAATAATTATTCCCGAGAACGAACCGGGCTCGTCAATAATGCCGGGCAAGGTCAATCCTACACAGTGCGAGCAGGTAACAATGGTCGCAGTACAGGTAATGGGAAATGATGTTACAGTAGGTATGGCAGCTTCTCAGGGCAACTTTGAGCTCAATGTGTTCATGCCTGTATGTGCATATAATTTCCTGCAATCCGCAAGACTTCTTGCTGAGTCGATAACATCATTCAACAAGAACTGTGCTGTCGGCATAAAGGCTAATAAGGAAAAGATGCATCATAATTTACATAACTCACTCATGCTGGTAACTGCTTTAAATCCTTATATCGGCTACGAAAATGCTGCAAAGACAGCCAAAAAAGCTTTTAAGGACAATATTTCCCTCAAAGAAGCATGCGTTGAACTCGGTTTCCTTACTGCCGAGCGATTTGATGAAGTATTTCATCCCGAAGAGATGGTCTGATCATTTTAGAAAGGAAGCGCATATATGGAAACATTTACATATTATCCGGGGTGCACTCTGAGAACGAAGGCTAAGGATCTTGATACTTATGCAAGAAAAAGTGCCGAATTTCTTGGTATCGCACTTGAAGAGCCCGCTGACTGGCAGTGCTGCGGCGGCGCGTATACGACTGCTAAGGACGAAATAGCTACAAAGCTTTCAGCAGTAAGGACGCTCAACTCTGCAAAAGAGAATAACAGACCGCTTATCACTGTCTGTTCAGCCTGTCATAATGTAATAAAGCAGACTAATTACGATATATCAAACGATGAGGAAATGGCGGCAAAGGTCAATAATTACCTTAAACTTGATGAACCGTATAACGGCTAAACAACAGTGTATAATTACCTTGAAATGCTTCGTGACGTTGTTGGATTTGATGACCTTGCTCAGAAGGTTGTTAATCCGCTTAAAGGGAAGAAGATCGCCGCATATTACGGCTGCCTGCTTCTTCGTCCGTCGAAAGCTCTTGCTATGGATGATCCTGAAAATCCCAGTATAATGGAGGATTTTATTAAAGCTATCGGCGGCACACCTGTTATATACGCCCAGAGGAACGAATGCTGCGGGGCTATATCACTCTTGAGGACAAGGCTCAGGCTGCTAAAAGAAGCGGCGCTGTTATGAACTCTGCTCAGGATCAGGGAGCTGATATGATCATTACAGCCTGTCCGCTGTGTTTTTACAATCTGAAAAAGAACTCGGATTCAGAGCTTCCTGTGTACTATTTTACAGAGGTACTCGCAGAAGCGCTTGGCTTGAAGGAGGATCAGAATGGATAATAATTTAAAAGAACAGGTCCTGCGTTCAAGCGGAGTAAATGTTCTCAAATGCATGCGCTGCGGTAAATGTTCGGGAACC
>JAGDDO010000512.1 GCA_017848205.1 Oscillospiraceae bacterium
AATCCTTTTCAAGCTATGGTATTTACCACTTGATTTGATCTCATATATCTCATTGACACTGTACGGAAGCTCATGAAGATTCTCACGATTAAAAATAATATAATAATTATCTGAATTCTTGATTTGTTCCGCAAATTCTCTTGATGAAATACATTTCATACCTTCATCAATAAAAACAATACTGTCAGAAGTATTTTGAAGCTGATTCTTCCAGTCGATATCAACCAAAGCCACGCATTTCTTCTGGCATTTTACATTTACACCGCTGTCACTTCCAAGTCTGGTGTAATCAGAAATCATATCGTACAGAGTTGTTTTACCGGTTCCGCTTTCTCCGCGTACAATAGTTATATTTCTGTAAAGATCAAATTTAAAACTAGCGTCTCTGTTTGAAACTTCAACGTGCTGAATTCCTTTCATAGACACCTCACACAAACTCACCGGCTTCAGAAACAAGTTCGCCCATGTTTCTGACTATCTTCCCTGTGTTCAAAACCTTGATCTTGAATTCCCCTTTACCGAAATCCATCAGATGACGAAGATTTATAACAACTTTACGGTCTTCTGCAATCTTTAATATCCATTCCGCACAGTTATCTCCGCAAGTTGATGCATTAAAAACCTTGCTTTTATCAAAAGCGATGAGCATGAGAGTTTTTACTCCGCCTGATAATCTTTTCGGATCCATTATTCCGAAAACCGGACTTTTTATTGAACTTTCGTCGATAACTTCAGATTTGTCTACCGCTTTTATCATTTCCATTGCAAGCGGAGTTGTGATCCATCTGTCCTTATACGTATTATTAAAATATACATTTGTATTATAAATGGCATCAGGCATATCACCGTAATAAACGTTCAGCATACTCATCCTCCTTTATATTACTTAGAATAAAAAAACAACCCAATTCCAGCTTAGAATTAGGCTTAAATCAAACTATAATTTACATATTTTTACAAAATGTTGAATGGAGGCGGCGGGAATTGAACCCGCGTCCGAAAAACTATTCATATAACCTTCTACGAGTGTAGTCTGTCTTTTAGATTCCCGTGATCAGCCGCGGACAAACACGCTGGAGAACACGGTAGCCTTTAGGTACAGCCGAAATGCAAAGGCCATCATAACGGTCGTTCACCACTAAGTCAACGCTCTGAATAAGTCGTGGTAGTCTTAAGCAGAACGGTCAGGGAGCTTACGCTGCCTGGAGTTCGCCGTAGTTACGGCTAACTGTAATACTATTTCTAGCGTTTAATTTTAAGTGGATGCCTTATTTAAGAGGTTGCCCATCCTCTACTCGCTTATTATACTGCAAGATCCCCGTCGAAACCTTTACGCCCCCGTATTAATAGTTGTTACGGGACTTCATCGTGCGGTCAATATCTCTCTTTGCATCACGCTCTGCTGCAGCATCTCGCTTGTCATAAAGCTTTTTACCCTTGCAGAGACCGACCTGAACTTTTACGTTCGAGCCTTTGAAGTAGATAGAGATCGGAACAAGTGTAAGTCCGTCGCACTTGATCTTTCCGAAGAGCTTTTCAATTTCCTTCTTGTGAAGAAGAAGCTTTCTTACTCTCATAGGATCACGGTTGAATATGTTGCCTTTTTCATAAGGAGAAATGTGCATGCCCTTAATGAACATCTCGCCGTCGTCGATGGAACACCAGCTGTCCTTAAGGTTTACTCCGCCCTGACGCAATGATTTGACTTCAGTACCTACAAGTTCATTACCTGCTTCGTAACTTTCAAGTATGAAGTAATCATGTCTTGCTTTTCTGTTTTCCGATATAGTTTTGAACTTCGTTCTGTCGATCATTGTATCACTTCCTTCTGAATAGACTATGAATATTATACTTCAAATCGCACAAACTGTCAATGACAATTTTATTACAAAACAAAGCCGCGGCTTGTCTGAAAACCACGGCTTTGTTATAAATGATACTGATTCGTCACTAATTTAAAGAAACACTGATCATATCGGCAATAAGACTTCGCCTTATTGCCGGGCGGGGGAAATCGCAGGGCTTCGCACCGTGCCCCCGCTGATTTATGAATGAATCAGCGTTTCCTTAAAAGCTCTCTTATTTCAGAAGTATCTCCTTAAGCAGACAGAAGTCGGCAATGTTAACTTTTCCGTCATCGTTGATATCAGATGAAACCGGATCAATAGCTGTTCTGTTTCCGAACATGTAGTAGGAAAGATACTTAAGGTCAGTCGCATTTACTGATCCGTCTGAATTAACATCTCCCTTTACTGCCGAAGCATCTGCTTCGAATTCAAACCAGTCTACATTGAAAAGATAGCTGTTTCCGCCTGTGAAAACAAGATACAGATCCTGAACACCGCTGCAGTTCTTAAGATCACATTCAAAAGTTTTGTATTCACCCCAGCTGCCTGTAGGACTGATACTGCACGTACCGGCCAGTTTTCCGTCCGGACTGCCAAGGCGGATTTCGACTTCACCGCCGTCACCGGCACTTGATGCACTTATGCGGAAAGTACCCGCACCCGAACCGAAATCAACACCTGCAACTGCAAGAGAAGATCCGTTCTTAATGTAGCCGATGTCCTTGCCGTCCTCGACCTGGATACCGCCTGAAAGAATATCACTTTCTTCGGCTTCAAATTTAGCCGAATAAGCTGAGATACCGCTCTGTGAAGCTTCGCCTTCAGCCCATACTTCAAATTCAGCTACCTGAATGCCGCCTGCATTGTTCTGAGTTGATGTTTCAAGAAGAAGTCTTACATATCTTGTCGTGAATTCAGGAACATTTCTGAGAACTGTGGATTTTGTGTTTCCGTAAACTACATCCACGTCAGTCCATGTGGTTCCGTCATCGCTCTGCTGGAATCTGAAATCACGGGCATTGTAGTTACCCTCGCCGTTTACTCCGCCGAATTTTACTGTGTAGCGGTTCACTTCGGTTTTCTCACCGAGATCAACTGTCATCCACTCACCGTTAATCTTGCCCTTTGTGTTCCACATAGTTGCGTTTCTGCCGTCAGCAGCCGCGGAAGCATCACCTGAAGATGACGTTACCTTCTTGCCCTTCGCTGCATTTGCAAGCATTACCGGCTTTTCATCAAATGAAAGAAGTCCGCTAAGGTGATATTCCCCGCCCTTTTCCGTTTCAAAACTTATGGTCTTGTTGCCGTAACGGAGATTACATACGTTACCTGAGTTAGATATGATGGTTACGTCTGTGAGCTGACCGTTCTGCCAGTTCATTTCTGATACTTCAAAATTGCCTCTTGCACAGAGACCGTTTGCATGACCTGTTGACCATGCTGCCGGAAGCGCAGGAAGAAGTGTGATCTCATCGTTTGTACTCTGGAGGAGCATTTCAGCGATACCGGAAGTAAAGCCGAAATTTCCGTCTATCTGGAAAGGCGGATGTGCGTCCCAGAGGTTTGCGTAAAGTCGTCCGCTCTCGGTACCGTTAACAGGCGAGATAAGGAGCTTTACAAGATTGTAGGCATGCTCGCCGTCTCTGAGTCTTGCCCAGCAGTTAAGTTTCCACGCTTCCGACCAGCCTGTACCTGCATCTCCGCGGTTTTTGAGAGCCTGAGCTGCAGCCGCTGATATTTCTGCATTGGTAACCGGATTGTATTCATTTCCAGGGAAGAGTCCGTAGATGTGTGAAATGTGTCTGTGTGTCTCACGCGGATTATCCCAGTCCTCAGCCCACTCCATAAGCTGTCCGTGTTTTCCGGCAGCCGGAGGCTTTATAAGTGAAAGTGTCTTTTCATAATTACTGTAGCTTGATTCTGATTTGCCGAGTATGCGCGAAGCATCAACAACATCCTGGAAAAGTTCGCGGGTAATGGCATTATCCATTGTAACACCGGCAGATACATAATGATTTGCACTTACCGGCAGTGCCAGTTCCGGTGATACACCATGACTTATCACCCTGTATTCCTGACCGCCAAAGCTCTGGCTTATCATGAGTTTGTCGAGAAATATCG
>JAGDDO010000513.1 GCA_017848205.1 Oscillospiraceae bacterium
ATGATAGCAAATTTCGCTTCCGATGCAGGCAAAAAGGGTGGGGAATTCTTTACTCCGAACAACGTTTCAAAACTGGTGGCTGAACTTGTTGAACCGAAGGAAAATGACCGTATTTACGATCCGACCTGCGGTTCGGGCGGTCTGCTTCTGAAAGCGTATAAAAAAGTTCCTTCGCACAAGGTAGCCGTGTATGGTCAGGAAGTAAACAATCAGACCTGGGCGCTTTGTACAATGAACATGTTCCTTCATAACGTTGACGACGCAAAGATCTGGCAGGGTGATACACTGGCTAATCCGCAGAATATTAAAGATGATAAACTCATGAAGTTCCAGTGTGTAGTTGCCAATCCTCCTTTCTCACTCGATAAATGGGACAGCGGCTTCCTTTCAGCTGTAAGCGGTGAGGATAAGAAGAAAGAGAAAATGACAGCTTCACTCGATCCTTACGGCAGATTTGCCTGGGGCGTTCCGCCGTCATCAAAGGGTGACTATGCATTTGTACTTCATATGCTTAACTGTCTTGATGAAGACGGAGGCAGAATGGCAGTTGTACTTCCGCACGGTGTTCTTTTCCGTGGTGCAAGTGAGGGTAAGATCCGTAAGGAGATAATAGATTTCAATCTTCTCGATGCAGTTATCGGTCTTCCGGCAAACCTTTTCTACGGTACAGGTATTCCGGCATGTATTCTTGTTTTCAAAAAGAACCGCGGTACTCATGATGTACTGTTTATCGATGCCAGCGGTGAAGGTAATTTCGAAAAAGGCAAGAATCAGAATAACCTGCGTGACTGTGATATCGAGAAGATCGTAGATACTTATAAAAAGCGTGAGAACGTCGATAAATACAGCTACGTTGCTTCAAAGGAAGAGATAGTTGAGAACGATTATAATCTGAACATTCCGAGATATGTCGATACCTTTGAGGAAGAGGAACCGATCGATATTGACGCTGTACGTGAGGAAATTAAGGCGATCGACAAAGAAATCGATGAAGTTCAGAAGCAGATGGATGCGTTTTTAAAGGAGCTTGGATTATGAGTGAAATAAATGTTTTTTTCAATGATTACGGATGCAGAGGACTTTACGGAGGCCTTGGAGCAAAGGAAATATACGAACGTAAAGGTTTGAATAATGACCAGAAAATACTTGATTACATGGGAAGCACTGAACTCGCAGCAAATCTGTTTTGTGCAACCCAGACGGAAGAAAGAATAAGACGTGAAAACATTACTGGAGACGATGAAGTAAATAAAACATATTACGAAGTCGGATCAAAAGTCAGACATATTATCGCTGAACTCGGCGGTACTATGCCGGAAAACCTTCCTGTTCAGGAAAGGAGTAATTTACAGACTGGAAACTGGTGTGATTCTGGAATAGATATTACAGGCTTAATAGGTGACTAATAAGTATTCTTTGAATAAGAACAACGGGAAAAAGGAGAATGAGAGGTTTATAACACTGGCTGAAAGTCAGAACATAGAGTATAAGGAATCATGGAAAGATGAATATCTTAAATGGATATGCGGTTTTGCCAATGCTCAGGGCGGAACGTTATATATTGGTATAAATGATTCCGGTGAAGTTGTAGGTGTACGAAATATTAATAAACTGCTTGAAGATATTCCGAATAAAATACAGTCAGGTCTTGGAGTAGCCTGTGAAGTGAACAAGCATACTAAAAACAGAAAAGACTATCTTGAAATA
>JAGDDO010000514.1 GCA_017848205.1 Oscillospiraceae bacterium
GCACTTCTGGCAAGAAGCGTATCGAAAGTGATTATCTGTGCAACACGGTCCCTGCCGTATTTTGATGCCACGTAATCAATGACCTCGCCCCTTCTGTCAACGCAGAAGTCGATATCGAAGTCCGGCATGCTCACACGCTCAGGATTTAAAAAGCGTTCAAAGATAAGGTTATAGCGTATAGGGTCAACGGCAGTTATCCCTATGCAGTAGGCACAGAGGCTTCCTGCACCTGAACCTCTTCCCGGTCCGACAGGGATTCCGTTTCTTCGTGCGTAGTCGATAAAATCCCAGACGATGAGATAGTAATCGATATAGCCCATTTTTGAAATAACGCTTATCTCGTATTCCATTCGTTCGGTTATTTCCTTTGCAGGATTTTCACCGTATTTTTCATGAAGACCTTTTTTGCAGAGCTCTTTAAAGAATTCTGTTCTGTCCTTGCCGTTCTCCATAGGATATTCCGGAAGACTTGCGAGACCGAACTCTATTTCAACATTGCATCTGTCAGCTATCTCAGAAGTTATGCTTACGGCCTCCGGCATGTTTTTAAACAGGCGCAGCATCTCGTCTTCGCTTTTCATGTAAAACTCATCTGTCGGGAATTCCATTGAAGGATCATCGACTGTGCTGCCGGTCTGGATACACAGCATGACCTTCTGCATTTCCGCATCTTCCTTCGAAATATAATGGACGTCATTGGTAGCCACGAGTGGTATCCCTGTTTCGGATGACAGCCTTGCAAGAAGCGGAATTATCTTCTTCTGCTCAGGAATTCCGTGGTCCTGAACTTCCAGAAAATAATTATCCTTTCCGAAAATATCTCTGTACCTTAGAGCAGTCTTTCTGGCGTTCTCATAGTTTCCGGAGGTGAGTTCCGAAGCTACTTCTCCGGCAAGACACGCGGACAGACAAATAAGACCCTCATGATATTTTTCAATAAGGTCTGTGTCAACTCTCGGCTTGTTATAGAAACCTGTAATAAAACTTTCGGAAACAAGCTTTATCAGGTTGTGGTAACCGGTATTGTTTTCACAGAGAAGCACAAGATGATACGGCTTCGAATCAATATTATGCACCTTGTCAAACCTGCTTCTCGGTGCAACGTACACTTCACAGCCGATAACCGGTTTTATGCCGGCTTTTTTAGCTTCACTGTAAAAATCCACTGTGCCGTACATGACACCGTGATCAGTAACGGCAACGGCCTTCTGACCGAGTTCGGAAGCGCGCTTTACAAGTTCACTTATCCTGCATGCTCCGTCGAGAAGGCTGTACATACTGTGAAGATGAAGATGAACGAAATTACTCATTGTTCTCTTTCCTTATCTGGTCGGCTATCTGTTTAATGCGTTTCAGGCGATGATTTACTCCTGACCTTCCGATAGGAGGATCAAGTATCTCGCCCAGATCGTTAAGGCTGAATTCCGGATTTTCAAGTCTGGCCTCCGCTATTTCACGAAGCGTGTCCGGAAGATTTTCAAGTCCTAAATTACTCTCGATAAGTCTGATATCCTGAAGCTGGCTTACTGAAGCTGCGCTGGTCTTGTTAAGATTGGCCATGTCGCAGTTGCGGACGCGGTTGACCCTGTTGCGCATGTCCTTCAGTATTTTTATATTCATGATCTCCAGAGTGGAATTCTGGGCACCCATAAAAGTAAGTATTTCTTCAATGTTCTCGCTTTCCTTGATATAAAGAATATTGTTGTTCTTGCGGGTAACGGTCTTTGCTTTAAGATCGAAGGATGTGAGTATCCTGTTAAGATCGTCACAGAGCGTGCCGCTGTTTATAACGAATTCAAGATGATAACCGCTTTCCGGATTGTTCACGCTGCCGCAGCTTAAAAATACACCGGCAAGGAAATTGGCTATACTGTTGTTGTCTATGTTTTTCAGATCGATCTCACGGTCATCGGGATCGATCCTGAATCTGTCGATAACGGTTTTAACATTTTCGCTTCCTGTAATATTAAAAGAATACAAGGATGTGCCCTTTTTACGTTCGATCACATCCTCGCTCATTTTAACTGAATTTTTAAATATTTCTGAAACCAGTGACGAAAACATATCTGCAACCTGACGGTTTTCCGACTGAAAACATATCTCGTCATGTGTGATGCGGTTGCAGAAAAGTATAAGTCCGTAAAGGCAGGCGAATTTTTTATCCTTGTCTGTAACAGCGGAGATGATCTCCGACTTTACTTCGTTTGAAAATGACAAAGCGATCCCCCTCCTTTGTCCTATGATTTACTGATGTCCCTGTGAGTCTTTACGACGTCATATCCGAGGCTTTCAAGGTACGCCGCAGTCAGCTCCGTGAAAGTGACTGAACGGTGCTTGCCGCCGGTGCAGCCGAAAGCGATTACAAGCTGGCTCTTGCCTTCCCTGATATACATCGGCACGAGAAAACCGATAAGATCTTCAAGTTTCCGCAGAAGTTCCTTCGACTGTTCAAAGCCCATGACATAGTCCCTTACCTCCTCGTCGCGTCCGGTAAGATGTTTGAGCTCCGGAACGTAGAACGGATTCGGCAGACAGCGCACGTCAAAGACAAGATCGGCTTCTGCTGATGAACCGTACTTGAAACCGAAGGACATGACCTTGACGAGTATGGAGTCGCTTGACTTTTTAAGGAAAAGATTTACGATCGATTCCTTGAGCTGCGAGCTCTTGAGATAGGATGTGTCGATGTAGTAATCGGCCACCTCACGCAGGCAGTCAAGTTTGGTGCGCTCATACGCCACGGCTTTTTCAAGGCTTCCGTCAAAATCGCTTCCGAGCGGATGCTTTCTTCGCGTTTCCTTGTAGCGCTTTATAATTACGTCATTGCTTGATTCAAGATAAAGTACCTTAACATCGAAATGCTCTTCCTTCATCTCTTCGATGGAACGTATAACTTCCTTTGAGAACATTTCACCGGAACGGATGTCCACGGCAAGAGCGACCTTGCTCATATTACCGTCACGGCAGATCTCGACGAATTTTGAAATAAGCTGCGGAGGCAGATTATCGATACAATAGAAACCGATGTCCTCGAGAACATTCATCGCACAGGATTTTCCCGATCCGGAAAGCCCTGTAACTATCACAAACTGCATTTAAGAATATGCCTCCTATTTGAGTATCTCAGGCTCGAGTTCAAGTTCGTAGCCTGTATCTGTCTTAACTTTTTCACGTACATGTTCAACAAGGCTCATAAGATCTTCATAAGTCGCATTGCCCTTATTGATAACAAATCCGCTGTGCTTTTCACTGACCTGTGCATCTCCGACGGAGAATCCTTTAAGTCCGCACTGCTCGATAAGGGCAGCTGCAAAAACATTGTCCTTCGGTCTCTTGAATGTGCTTCCGGCACTCGGGAAATTAAGCGGCTGTTTTTCACGGCGCTTTGTAATAAGCTCTTCCATCTTCTGTTCAATTTCATTCACAGAACCCTTGTTCAGTCTTACCCTTACCCTGAGGATTATTCTGCCGGAACCCATAAACGCGCTGTGGCGGTATGAAAGATCCATGCACTCAGATGAGATCGTTCTTATCTCACCGTCAGTGTCAAGATAATCGCACGAAACGACCACATCAGACATCTGGCCGCCGTATGCACCGGCATTCATGTAAAGTGCGCCGCCAACTGTACCCGGTATACCGTAGGCAAATTCAAGACCTGTATATCCTTCATTTCTTGCAGTCACACAAAGACGTGTAAGCATAAGTCCTGCTTCACATTCGATAACGCCGTCCTTTATGTAGTTGATCTTTGCAAAATCATTTCCGATGATGATAACTACACCGTCAAAAAATCTGTCTTCAGCAATTATGTTGCTGCCGTTTCCGAGAACGGCGAATTTTACTTTGTTTTCGCGGCAGTATGAAACTATCGCTGCAAGCGAATCCTCACCGTTTACGAATACGGCTATACTGCACTTGCCGCCTATTTTAAATGTTGTGTGTTCCTTAAGGGATTCGTCTTTTCTGTATCTGCACCCGAAGCTGTCACACAATGAGATCAGCCCGTTTATATATGACATTGATTTCACTCCAGTACTCTAACTATGTCTTTTCCGCTCTGCTCCATGCCGAGTCTTTCGAGGAGCTCGTGTGTTGCATTGTAGCCCATTTTCTTCTGTCTTGCATTCATGGCAGCGACTTCAAGTATTACTGCAAGGTTACGGCCCGGCTTGACAGGGATAGTGACTGCAGGAATATTAACACCGAGGATCGAAATGTACTCGTTGTCGATACCGAGTCTGTCGTAGAGTTTTTCCTTGTCCCAGATCTCGAGTTCAACAATGAGGTCGATCTTTTCAGAAACCTTGACAGCACCGACACCGAAAAGTGTTCTCGCATTGATGATGCCGATTCCGCGGAGTTCGAGGAAGTGACGGATGTTGTCAGGTGATGTTCCGACAAGACTGATGTTGGAAACTTTTCTGATCTCAACTGAATCGTCAGCAACAAGTCTGTGTCCACGCTTTACGAGTTCGATGGCAGTTTCGCTCTTACCAACACCGCTTTCACCGAGAATAAGAACACCTTCGCCGTAGATCTCGACAAGAACTCCGTGTCTTGTGATTCTCGGGGCGAGGTTAAGGTTAAGGAAAGCGATGAGAGCAGCCATGAAGCTTGAGGTACTGTCCTTTGACTTAAGCACCGGTATCTGTTCGAGTTCCGCAAGTGACACGAGTTCCGGGAACGAACTGAGGTCAAGGTCACGTGTGATAACAAGTGCCGGTATTTTTGTCTTGAACAGCGTGTGAATGATCTCGGTGCGGTTCTTCTCGCCTATTGTTGAAAGGTAGGCAAACTCTGTTTTACCAAGTATCTGTATGCGTTCAGGATTGAAGTATTCGTAGAAATTCATGAGCTGAAGACCTGGTCTGTTTACTTCGTTTTCAGAGATAAGGACCTCTTCAGCCGGTCGTGGAAGATATATTGTTTCAAGATTGAGTTCATCGATTATTTTCTGAAGTGTTACTGTAAATTTATTTTCCGGCAAATTTGTGTTTGGCATAGACACGCACCCCTTTAATATGTCATCTGCAGTTAAGCAGATCGTTCTTAATACATTCATAATAATTATACATTAAAACCGGCTTTTTTTCAAGTCCTCGCGGTAACACTAACCAGTAAATTTATGATGATGCAAAAGTTCGTTACTATCATTCAACACAGTTTTAAACACACTGTTGATATTATTTCATGAAAATTGCATCAAAAACGAAATATTTCGGAAAAGGTGTTGACAAAGCATATGAAGAGTGATATAATAAATATCGTTGTCACGGGCGATACGAAACGTCCTTAAGACGATGAGGTATTAGCTCAGTTGGCAGAGCATTTGACTTTTAATCAAAGGGTCTGGGGTTCGAATCCCCAATACCTCACTTGGTTTTAAATCCAAAACCCACATGCGTCTGTAGCTCAGCTGGATAGAGTGACTGGCTACGAACCAGTAGGTCGGGGGTTCGAGCCCCTCCAGGCGCACCAGAGAGCACTTCATTTGAAGTGCTCTTTTTTGTTATGTTCTTTATTTTTTAAGGATCTTTAATGTAATAAATACAGGATCAGCCTGACCTGCGTATTCACTTATGCAAGTCAGGCTGATTTTTATGTATTTTCTTAAGGAAACGCTGATTTATTCATAAATCAGAGCGGTGGTCCGGGGCGAAGCCCCGCAAATCCCACTTCCGGACATCC
>JAGDDO010000515.1 GCA_017848205.1 Oscillospiraceae bacterium
CGGCCTTTTACTTCAACTGTACCGGCAAGATCATCCGGACGTATCCAGCCGGCATCATATGCTGTGGCATCGCAGAACACCACTCTTACGAGAGGAACTTCCCTTTCGACCGAGTAGCTGACAACTGCACCGAGAGCAAGACCGATATCTTCCGGTGACATTGAACCGGAGGTGTCGATTATTACACCGTAGGTGCGGCTGTATTCCGGTATTTCTTCGGTAACGTAGCTCGGCCGCGGTATGTCCGGTGTGCTGCTCTGCCTCCTGCTCGGACGGGCATAGGTCATCTTTTTTCCCACCGGTTCAAAATGGTCTTCGAACCACTTTGCAAGTTCCACGTCCCATGGTATAGGCGGTTCTGACAGTGCGCGTATCTCTTCAATAAGTCCGGCAGGAATGTATCCGCGTCCCTTTTCAGTGTGGTATTCAAGGCCTGATCGTAACGCACTGCGGCAGAAATCATCAAGTGTTACCGGTCTGTACTTTGACTCGGCATAACCCTTGTCGAGTATGTCACATCTGCTGTTTCCGCGGAATGTCTGGTATTTTGAGCTGCGGCGTATGTCAGCAACAATAATATCGTAAATTTCCTCGGCCGAGCATCCCTTCAGCGTTTCGTCGTAAAGCCCGCCGTTTACCGGCATTTTTCCACTCTGCATTTCACACAGCCAGCCGTTTATAACAAAGTCGCAGGCTACGTTCCAGAGGTACGGGTCACGGCCTTCGCAGCGTTCATGGTGCATAAGTCCGGCATGAAGATATTCATGAGCCAGAACGAACTTCCATTCCTCACTGTCAAGTCCCGCAGCGTTGTTTACGTATATTTCGCGTTCCGTAACGTTTATTGCGGCAACGCTGATGTCTGTATTCATGGAAGCGGCACTTCCGTATCCGACTTCGGTTATTCTGAACGCCGATGCAAGCGCGCCGAGAAGCGGATAGTGCGCGATGAACCATTCAGCCGCACTTTCCTGCACGGTCTTTTTACGGTTATCTGTTTTTCCGCCCGCTTCATCAATAACTGAACGGACTGAATCTGCAAGGGCATAGGCAAACTCGGCGGCATAGCTTCGGTTTCTTCGCCACCAGCTGTTTGGAGCCCCGTTCCAGAACATGTCGCGGCTGCCCTCCGATGTACTGAATATCTTTGTTTTTTCGAAGTCCGTTTCAGCCGAAATCAGCGAGTAGATCTTACGTTCATCTGAAGCGGTAAGCTCCTGCGGAGGCGGATCGGCTCCCGGAAATTTTATATCTGCCAGAAATTTTGCTATATAAATATCACAGGCGGTGTTCCATCTGTCGTGGTCGCAGTGAGCGATCCACTTTTCAGTACCGTCTTTCTGCGCTTCAAAGTATCCCGGCATATTATCATTTTCGAAATGGCCGAAGCACAGGTGAAGCATACAGTGCGCTATTATATATGCCCACTGTTCCGGTGTTCTGCTTTCATCAGGGTTCAGCAGAATGTCACCGCTTTCGCAAGTAAGTGCTGCAGTCCCCTTGTTAAGCTTTCCCTTTGGATATTTTCCTTTATTGGCAATACTGAGGTCAATATCCAGCTTTCCGAAAAGCCTGTGATCTTTTATGATATCAATGCCGGCATAAAGGTTCTGCTCGTTCGGCGTAAGCCTGTCGTCGGCCTTTTTCTTAGCCATTGATCATCACCCGCCGTTTTTGACAAGACGCGGCAGATCACGTACAATTTCGACCATGAACCATTCCGGAAGCACCTTATCCTCATCTGAAGATACCACCATCTGCGCTATTTCAAGGTTGATGTGCGAAAGATCCTTTATCATGGCCTTGGCTCTGTGAGTAAGCTGCTGTGTCGTGCGGTCAAGATCCTGCTTGTCGCGCGGCAGTTCAAGAAGAAGCCTTGCACGGAAGCTCTGTGCAATAAAGTAGAGCACATCCCTGTCGGCCGGATCGGACGGGAATTTGGCATTGCCCTTTATAATGTCACTTAAAAGGTCCTTGTTCTTTATCTGCTTTATGAATGCAATGAACATTCCTGCATGGCGCGCTGAAACACAGCCGTAGGTAAGCACCCTTAAAATGTTTTCCGGCACGGCTTTTTCTCCTGCTCCGTATTCCTTAAGTGCGTCGCTCAGCATATGCCATGAACGCGGCGTGGAATATGGCTCTTCAGTCTTCGGCGGTTCCGAGAAAAGATGATCCGGACGCTGTGTGATGTAGTCGGTGACCCACGGGTGAAGTCCCTCTTCATAAGCCCAGTTAAGCCACTGTTCCGGATCGGCAACAAGCTGAACGTGGAACATTCTGTTTATAAGTGCAGTCGACATTGTCTTTACAATAGCCCCGTCCTGTGAACGGTTTCCCGCTCCTATAACAACGCTTCCCGCCGGCAGACGATACTCTCCTATCCGTCTTTCGTGTATAAGGCTGTAAAACGCTTTCTGCACTTCCTGCGAGCAGGCGTTCAGTTCATCAAGGAACAGAACATACGGTTCTTTGCGTGCGATCATCTTAGGCGGCATGAAACGTGAAGTCTCCCCGTCTATCTGCGGAATTCCGATAATATCTTCCGGAGCAAGCTGGCTGCCCAGAAGCGAAACGCACTCCATTCCCACGTCGTCAGCAAACTTCTGCACAAGTGCTGACTTTCCTATACCCGGTGCTCCCCATATGAATACCGGCCTTTTTGGTGAAATGTTCAGCAGCAGATCTGAAAGTTCGTTCTGTGTTACTGTATATGGCAGATTCATTTGTATCTCCTTTTTTTCTGGTTCTGTTTATTATCTTTCAGGCAATATGCCGGTCTCTGTTATACTGCACAGGCCGTTTTATTTACGTAAAAACATCTTTTTAAGAAGATCAGTGACAAGAAGATAGATAAGTCCGACGATTATCAGTGCTATAAGCAGGAAGATCATCCACCAGGCAGTACCCATATACGGAAGATCTTTTGTAAATCCGAAAGCTCCGGCAGGACTTCCCCAGTTAAGGAAGAAGTACGGATAATTGTATCCCGTAGCAAACTGCCAGTTATTAACATATCCTATGCCGGCATATATGGCATAAAGCAAAGGCGGAACTGTGACCCACAGTGAATTTATCTTTTTTATTCTGCTCTGAATACCCGTAACGAAAAAGTCGATGACTGAAGCAACCGGCACAACTACATGGGTAAGTGTATTCTGCAGATTGAAGGCATCTTTCATGGTCGGTGCAAGCACAAAGCAGAAAACCGCGCCTGTAAGCGTGATAGATATTGTTCCTGCGAACTTAACAACGTACCAGAGGTCACTGAAGCTCCTGTTTTTTATCATCATAACAAGTCCTGCAAGGCATATGGCTGCAAGTGCGATATTGGACTGTATGGTAAAATACATAAACACATAACGTCCGCCCATGAAATCGTCACTTCCGGCAAGCGCACTTATCAGCGTTCCGGTAACAGCAGAAATTATAACAATTATCTTAAGTACTGCAGATGAAATTATCTGCTTTTTTGAAAGTTCATTCTCCGATAAATTTTTCCGGCTCATAGATCTGTCCTCGTATTCTGTTTACTGTAACTGTTCCGAAAAGATGTCAGAACATTATACGTTTTCCTTATTTTATTTGCTTCTTCATTATATCATTTTATATAATGATATTCAAGGGAAACACTGATTAAATCGGAAATCCGGCTTCGCCGGATTTCCGGAGGTGGGATTTGCGGGGCTTCGCCCCGGAACCCCACGCTGATTTATGAATAAATCAGCGTTTCCCTAAATATGGCTTCGCCGAATTTCCGGGCGAGGAGACTGCGGGGCTTCGCCCCGTGCCACACGCTGATTTATGAATAAATCGGCGTTTCCCG
>JAGDDO010000516.1 GCA_017848205.1 Oscillospiraceae bacterium
ACCGTTCTGTGTACGAAGAGCCATGGCATGAGCATTGCAAGATATGCAATTGAAAGATACTGTGCTGATGTGCTCTTTCTTGTTCTCCAGAGGAATACATTGTGGAAGAAGGCTGCAAGTCCTGCGAATGCGATGAACGGATTCATGAATGTTGCAACTGAGCTTACCTTATCATCAGGGAATGAATTGATGGCGTCAAGAAGCGGTTTCTTGTCTGTGAGCCATTCATACCATTCTGACTGGTAAGGATGTGAATCAGTAACATTTGAGTGGTACGAGTACATTGACTTTGAGTTTTCAATGGCATGATGGATTATATCCTTGTCAGTATATACCTGAGCAAATTCAATGTATGAAAGAACATAAGCCAGTGCCGGGATCACGATAAATGCTGCAACACAGGCAATGCACAGTTTTACAAGATAAGGTACGGACTCTTTGAATGTCTTCTTTTCCGCACAGTGCTTGATAAGGAAAGTGAAGAAGAGAACTGCTATACCTGCAGCTGCGTAAAGGCCTGTCCACTTTGTTGCAACGGCAAGCGCCATCGAAATACCGCTCAGGAAGATCCAGATAAGCTGTTTTGAGAACTTTCCGTTTCTGTTCATCTCTTCAACGAAGCAGTACATGAAGAAGAACATCATTACGATGAAGTGTGCTACGATAATATCGATAGTTGCTATTCTTGAAAGAGTGAGATGCATGCACTCCGTTGCGAGAAGCACGCCGCCTGTAAGGGCTGTACCTGAACGGTGTGAGATCTTCCATGCGAAGAGATACATGAGAGGTACCATTATAGTACCGAAAACTGCTACTGTAAATCTCCAGCCGAACGGATTCATGCCGAAGGCTCTAATACCAAGACCGATAAGTGTTTTGCCGAGCGGCGGGTGAGTATTTTCGTAAATAGGAAGGTTGTGAATGAATTCATAACCGGTTCTTCCGTGATAGATCTCGTCGAACATCATTCTGTAGTAGTATGTTGCCTCAGAACCAGGGAACTTGCCCTGTTCATCGAAGAGTTCAGCATATTCCGCAGTGTTCACAGGAGTGATGACCTGGTCATTGTCCCCGAGAACGATGATCTCGTTGAAATGAGTATCTTCGCGGCTGAAAACTATACCGATATAGCGGACACTCCATGAAACGTCAACACGGTTCCATGCGAAAGCTGTTTTCAGTTCCTCTTCTTCCTTGATCACCTTCCACTCACGTTCAACTTCGTCGTAAGCAGAAACGCTTATTTTCCTTAAGCTTTCAGGGCCGAGGAAGATCTGAAGATTATTAACTGTCTTGTATTCACCGAGATCGATTATTATCTCGGCGTTATCAGGATCACCCGAATTGAATTTTCTGGATGTTTCAGGTGCTTCGTGTGAACCGAGCTGGAAAAATACTACGACAGCATATGCCGCAGTTATAAGGATCATGTGTATGATATTCTTTTTTCCGAACTTTTCCGGTGTGTATGCAAGTGCCGGTTCGGAAGCTTCCGCTTTGTTTTCGGAAGCATTCTGTTTTCCGTAATTTCTGAGCCTTACAAAGAAAAGCACAAGTCCTGCGGCGACAAGAAGAACGCCTAAAACAAGGAAGGTCGGAAAATAGGAATTTGAATACAGTTCACTGAACTTATGCTTCTGGGCAAACAGTGAATACGCCGCAAAATGGATACCTGCGGATATCATAGCGTAGGCGCCGGTGAAAACTGAAGGTGATGCCAGCGGATACCTGCTGCTCAGTATGCCGATGCAGATAAGGACAGCAGCACAGACTGCTATGTTGATGATGATCATCGAAGTGCCGCCCACCGTCATGCATATTACCGGAAGCGGACAGAAAAGATACAGCGCCGCCGCTGTACTTTTGCTGCGCGACATACCCGAAGCTGAAAAGCAGACCGCCGCAAGAACAGCAGCATCACTGATCAGTGCAATGTAGTTTGAAGTGCTTCTTTCCTGCATCATAAACAGCGGGATGAGTCGCATGAGCACGTAAAACGGTACGAGCTCTGCAGGTGAATATCCTTTTACACTGCCTCGTCTGTCGCGGTAGGCATAAATGCCCCAGAACAGCGCACAGGATATTATGGTGTAGATAAATACCGGTGTCAAAAGTGATCCCTCTTTTCTTTATCATTAGTATATCCGTGCAGGCGGCAGATAACATCTGCACCTGCATAACGTTTACAAAACAAACCGTTAATTGCGGAAACACTGACCAGGCCTGAATACAGCGCTGATCAGTGTTCCATAGTTCATTCAGGGAAACGCTGATTTATTCGTAAATCAGCGTGGGGCACGGGGCGAAGCCCCGCAATCTCCCCACCCGGAAATACGGCGAAGCCGTATTTCCGATTTAACCAGTGTTTCCTTAGTCGTTCTTTTCTTCGTGGTATTCCTTCTCGGTGTTTACATTCCAGATGTTGTCCCTTGAAGTTTTGCCGGCAATAATATTCTTTGCTGTTTCGAACGCAGTTACCATTGAGTGGTCCATGTTGTTGTAACGGTGCTGGCCGTTACGTCCGACACAGTAAAGATTGTCAAACGAATCAAGATATTTTATAAGTGTATCGATCTCACTGTATGTGTCGAAGTAAGCCGGATAAGCCTTCTTTACGCGTTCCCTGTGTGAGTCGAGAATGTCGCCGGTGCTGTTGATAACGCCCATTGAAACGAGTTCCTTTGAAGCCATCTTGATGCATTCGTCATCAGAAAGATTCCAGAAGCTGTCGTTTTCGTTGCAGAAGTATTCAAGACCGATCCATACTGTATCTTCCGGCTTTTCAACCATGTACGGTGACCAGTTGTTAAATATCTGGATTCTTCCGAGCTTAACGCCTGTGTCCTGAACGTAGATCCAGCAGTCAGGTACGATGTTTCCGAGTGTCTTTATATCTGTTTCGTTCTTAAGATTGAGCTTGTTTACAAGAAGACCAACTGTAACGAAGTCTCTGTAAGGAAGGCCTGCAGCGATCTTTGAGATGTCTTCCGGAACGTCGTTCATACCGCCCACAAGATCCTTAAGAGGCATTGATGAGATGAAGATGTCGCCGTCAACTGTCGATCCGTCTGAAAGTTCAAGTGAGTTTATCTTTCCGTCAGCTGTGTTTATCTTAACTACTTCAGAATTCATTCTGATCTCGCCGCCGAGCTTCTTTACTTCCTCGGCAACTGTTTCCCAGAGCTGACCCGGACCGTACTTAGGATAGATGAATTCCTCGATAAGTGAAGTTTCAACCTTTCTGTCCTTGTTTCCGCCGCCGATCTTTGAGAACATGTCCTTTAAAACGGCTCTGATGGAAAGGCCCTTTACACGCTGTGCGCCCCAGTCCGCCGAGATGTCACGCGGATGTCTGCCCCAGAGCTTTTCAGTGTAGCCCTCGAAGAACAT
>JAGDDO010000517.1 GCA_017848205.1 Oscillospiraceae bacterium
TGTCCGCCGCCGTCCCACTGGCTCCACGGGTTGCCGCCCCACCATCCGGCCCACGGATCTTCGCCTTCAAAAACTCTTCCGTAACTGAAAGGCAGGAAGTCGTTTCTAGGAACAGGCATCTGACCCGGACTTTCGGTTACTTCCGGGGATTTTTCTTCCGGCGCTGCTTCTTCCGGCAATTTATCTTCCTGAGATTCATCTTCCGGAAGAATGATGTTGTCAAGCTTTATAAGCTGTATGCCGGGTTCATCCTCTGCAGCAAGCCATGTGATATTTTCAGGCAGAGGCATAAGATCAAGCGCGGCAGTACGGGTTCCGGTTATCTGTGTCTCTTTCGGCACTGGAACAGATCCCTGAGGTGGTTTTGTTCCCGGAGCGGAACGTTCCTTTTCAGCGAGTACCTTCTGATGGTTCTCAATAAGCATATCCATAGTCTCGTTTGACAGTCTGATCTCGGAGTTTGCCATCATCAGATAGATAGCACTCAGTGTGGCAAACAGCACAAATGTAAGGATCAGCATGTTCACGAGAATGAATCTTATTTTAAGTTTTCTGATCATTTAACATCACTTTCCTGCACTCAGACAGTAGCCTACGCCTCTGACTGTTTTGATCGTTACTTCGGAACCAATGTGCAGAAGTTTTTTGCGTATGAAGGAAATGTAAACTTCCACATTGTTGTATTCGGCGTTTGAATCGTAGCCCCATATTTTTTCGATGAGCTGTTCCTTGCTTATTACAGCAGATCCGTTCTTTATAAACAGCTCCATTATGCAGAATTCCTTAAGACCGAGTTTCAGTGATGAATTCCTGCATGTAAGTTCGTAAGTGGAAAGATTGAGCGAAACGTCGTGAAAACTGAGTGCATTTTCACAGACGGTTCCCGCGCTTCTGCGTCCGAGTGAGCGGATACGGGCCAGAAGCTCATCAGTGTCGAATGGTTTTGTCATGTAGTCATCTGCACCGATGTCAAGGCCGGCGACCTTGTCTGCGATCTCTTCCCTTGCTGTCAGCATGAGCACCGGAGTGGCGATCCTGTTCAGTCTCATTGTTCTCAGCACTTCAAATCCGTTCATTTTCGGGAGATTGATATCGAGTATTATAACGTCGTAGATACCGGTCATCGCAGAGTCCAGTCCTGACACACCGTCGTAACAGACATCCGTAAGATATTTGTTCCTGAGCATAATGCTCTGAAGAGCAGCCGCAATGGCTTCTTCATCTTCTATAATCAGTATTCTCATTGTGCTTAAGCTCCTTTTCAGGCATAAAACTGTAGTTACTACTATTATATCATCATGAAGCAGGCAATATCAAGGCTATTTGTGCTTTCTTTAATTATTTTTGAATAATACTGTTTTCACGGGAACTTTCTGAGCCCCTTGTGCATCTAATTACGGGAAGAAATATTATGATCGGGTGATTACAGGGTTAAATGTGTAATTATATGCTTTAATGTATTGATTCCGGAGGTTGGAACATGACTCAGACTAAAAAAACAGCGCTTTCTTTTTTCTGCATTGCATCACTGCTCGGCACTTCTGTTAATTTCACTTCTTTTAAGGCATCTGCTGCGGAGACCGGACCGGTCGTTATAAATGAAGTGTGCGCGAAGAATACGGTATTCGCTGCACCGGACGGAAACTTCTACGACTGGATAGAACTTTACAATACTTCATCCGAAAGTGTGGACCTCAGCGGATACAGGCTTTCAGACAATGCCGAAAAGCCGGATAAATTCGTATTCCCTGAGGGTACAGTGATAGGAAAGGGCGAACATCTTCTTGTTTACTGCAATTCAAAGGAATTCACACTTGATGGCAGACTCACTGCATTTTTCGGACTTTCAACAGACGGTGAGACCATCACTCTGACAGATAAAAACGGAAATACTGCAGATACTGCCACATTCGGTCTTATCGAGGCAGATATGTCATACGGCAGAACAAGTGACGGGGCTTCAGATTTTGCCGTTATGAAAATGACACCGGGCGAAGCAAACGACAGCGGATCGGTTATAAAGAAAGTTGTACAGACACCATCTTTCTCAGTTCCTTCAGGATTTTATGATGAAAGCTTCAACATCGAACTTTCTGCCGAAGAGGGAACAAAGATATATTTTACAGTAGACTCATCCACACCGGATGCATCTTCAAATGAATACACTTCCGCATTCAGCGTGGAAGCTGCACTTAACAAAACTCAGTCCGAGAGAAAGCCGGAGGACGGCGGCAGACCTGAGGAAAGGCCGAGGGAAGAAGGTCCGGGAGGAAAAAGGCCGGAGGAAAAAGAGCCGGCAGGACAGACCGGATCAAAAGACGCTGCTGTTATCCGTGCGGTGGCTTACGACTCCGAAGGCAACGCAAGCGAGGTCGCTACTGCAGTTTATTTCATCGGTTACGGGAACAAGGCTTCATACTATCAGAATTTCAAGATAGTCTCACTGGTTACTGACAGTGACAATCTTTTCGGCAGGGAAAAGGGTATATGGACCAACTACGAAGAGGAAGGACGCGAATGGGAGCGTCCGGCTAATATGCAGATCTTCCAGGGCGGCAATGCGTATGTTGACCAGAACATCGGACTCAGGATCCACGGCGGATATACAAGAAGATTCAGCCAGAAGAGCCTCAATGTATATGCAAGAAAAGACTACGGGAAATCGGAACTGGAATATGATCTTTTCTCGGGAACTTTAAGAAGCGAATCGACCGGCAAGAAGATAAAGGATTTTGACAGCTTCATTCTCAGAAACGCCGGAAACGACTGGCAGGATACACGTTTCAGGGACAAGCTCAACCAGGCGCTTGTAAGTGACCGTAATTTCCTTGAACAGGCGATGGAACCGTGTATCGTATTTATCAACGGAACATTCTACGGACACTATGAGATCACTGAAAAGCTCAGCGAGGACTACATCCACGATCACTGCGGAGTTAAAAAAAGTGATGTCTGCATAGTAAAGAACCAGAAGCTTGACGAGGGCGATGAGGCTGCTTATCAGGAATACAAGGAGCTGGAGGAATGGATAAAATCCACCGACTTATCATCTTCTGAAAACTATAAAAAGCTCTGTGAGCTTGTTGATATGGACAGCTTCGCCGATTACATGAGTACCGAGATCTATATCGCAAACAAGGACTGGGGCAAGAACAACAGTGCGTTATGGAAGACAACAACTGTTGACGAAAGCAATCCGTATGCAGACGGCAGATGGAGATTCATTCTGTTCGACACTGAATTCTCATCAAACATCTACAACACAGTTCCGGTTAATATAAATCTTTTCCAGATACTCGACAAGGAAGAAAACTTTTTAAATACTCTTCTCAAAGCCGCACTTAAGAATCCGGAATTTAAACAGAAATTTGCGACAGTCTTCATGGATATTGCAAACTACAACTTCGATACAAACAAGGTAAATGCCCTTATCAGTCAGTACGACTCGATATACAAGGAACCGGTTGCCGATACCCTTAAGAAGTTCGGCGGAAGCGGCAATTATTCAAATGCGGTATCTACTGTAAAGAGCTGGTTCGGTTCAAGATATTCATCTGCAGTATCTCACTTAAAGAATGCCGCAGGACTGAAGGGCAGCCTTGTGTCAGTAACTGTATCAAACGACAGCAAGTGCGGTACTGTAAAGGTGAACACTCTCACACCTGATTTCTCTTCAGGAAAATATACAGGAAAGTATTATTCCGATTATCCGGTAACTGTTTCAGCTGTTCCCGCAGAAGGATACACCTTTGCTGGCTGGAAGCTTAAGGACGGAACAGTTATAAAGTCTGCAACAGCAGAGATAGAACTTGGCGGAGAAACAGTCGTCACAGCAATGTACACCACAGGAAACGGTGAGTCTTCTTCGACAGTTACAGCTGATACCTCAGGTGACGTTAATGCAGACGGCGCAGTAAATTCAAAGGATCTTACAGCATTCATGTCTGTATTCTACGGAAACGGCGGAAATGCATCTTCAGCAGATTTAAACGGAGACGGCAGGGTAAACATTCTTGACCTTATCATTCTGAAAAACAAACTTATCTCATAAAAATGCGGACGGCATCTTATTCTCAAAGATGTCGTCCGTTAATTTTTTATTATGTGTAAGCAGGGGTACGGGGCGAAGCCGTATTATGGTTTGATCAGATTTAAAATACAATATACTGACTGAGTCGCTGCATGTCGAACACGTTTATGGTTCCGTCAGCGTTTAAATCGCCGTTCATATTCTGGACCGGATCAGGTTTAATGTTCAGAAGCAGGATGCGCTTCATTATAAGCAGGTCGATGACGGTAACGTCACCGTCACCGTTTAGGTCACCGCTGCCGCGGCCGGAAGACAGTGTGGTGATAAAAGTGCTTGCTGCAGTGCCGTACGGTTTGCTGTAGGTTCCGAGCGTTCTGACAGCAATAATGTAGCTTGTGTCCGGCTCAA
>JAGDDO010000518.1 GCA_017848205.1 Oscillospiraceae bacterium
ATAACAGTCAAGAAATGATGAATCGTTCATGATGATGCCGGATTTTACGGAGGGGTTTTATGGAGATCTATTTCTGTCCCGAATGCGAGGGAAAGCCGTACACAGAAAGCACTAAAGCGGGTACGAAATGTCCTGTCTGTAAGGCTCGTCTGCAGTTTGCGGAAGTTTCCGAAGCAAGTCTTGCAGGAAGACCAAAACTTGAGACAAAGGGAAAGAAAAAGATTTCAGAAAAGGGTAAGGGAAAGACTAAAACGGTCTCGGTCCCTGATAAATACCGGAAACAGCGCATGATCTGTGGCACGGTGGAAAATATAAGACCGCACACAGGGGAACAGCGCGGACTTTTCACGAAAATCAGGCACTACATCATGTACGGACAGAGTTTCAGTGACACTCTTTATTCATTTGACATCTGTCCGCGTGAAGATGAAACGGGTAATGACCGCGTACATGTACGCATTTACGGTGATTATGCCGGAGAGGGTGCCACCATTTGCAGCGGATTTACACATGCAGTCAGGGGAAGAATGGCTCTGAAGAATTTTTCCGAGGAAGACAATGATATCTTCTTTGCAAACTGGATCCGTAATGATGATACCAGGATCAGATTCAGTTCTTCACCTGCTGCTTTTATGGTAACAGTATTTGTACTGTACTTTTTCTATTCAGTCCTGATGTACTTCAAGGGGCCGGCAGCGTCCGGAGAGATACTTGAATCAATAAGACAGATACTGACCGATTTCATCGGCTCGGCTACGGCTGCAGCCAGTATGTTCAGTATAGCTTTTGTATTCACTTCATTTCTGGTTTACGCAAACAGGCTCAGAACGCACATCGGATTTAATTTCAATTCTGTCGCCGGAATATCATTCATGATGACAGTATTGTTTTTTATGAAGCACAAGCTCAGTTCATTTGCCGGTTTTACAGTGTCAGAATGCTTTTCCGATATTTTTGCTATTCTTGTCACATCGTCATTAAACATAATTATTGCTTGTGTGATAGTCTATGTAGTATGGCGCTTTATTCACATTTTAATGCGTTTAAGGGGATAGGGATATATGAATATAGGAATTGATCTCGGCACGACCAATACGGTGGCCGGCTGGATGAATATATACGGAAATATTGAATTTCTTGAGTTCGATGACGGAAGAACTTTTCTTCCGTCATGTGTGTTTTTTGACAGAGGTAAAGTCATTGTCGGAAGTGAAGCCGTTAAACGTGCGGCCGAAGATCCGGCGTCCTTTGTTTCGCAGTCGAAAATATACATGGACGACAGAAAGAAAACCTGGGAAAAGGAAGGCAGAAGATACAAGGCTGAGGACATCGCCTTTGAGATCCTGAAGAAAGTAAGGGTCACTCTGTCCGAACGATTCCCTGACGAGAAAAAATTTGATGCGGTAGTCACTGTTCCTGCCAAGTTCGGCGAGGACCAGATACGCCGTACTGCGTCTGCCGTTAAGCGTGCAGGCCTTGGACTTATCGAAATAATCAAAGAACCGGTTGCGGCTGCTCTTGCCTTCAACGACGACAGTTTCAGACCCGGAGACACCGTCTATGTCATAGACTTCGGCGGTGGCACGGTGGATGCTGCCCTTGTTGAGCTCACAGGTACGAGCGGCGTGACCGGTTTTGTTGTTAAAGATGCAGACGGAAACCGTCATCTCGGCGGCCGTGACCTTGACGGAGTTATTGCTTCACTTCTGTTTGAACAGTTAAGAAACTGCTCCGGACAGGATCTCAGTGATGAGGAGTCCACCTTCGGTGCGGCAAGAAAAAAGACACGGAGAATTATTGCGGACGCTTCGGAAACGCTTAAAAAGATGCTGTACGCCTGTCCTTCGGAAAAAGCAGTTCTGGATCTTGACGGGGTCTGTGCTGTCTGTGAAAAAAAAGAAAACTGCAGTGCGGGAGGATGTTTCCGTGCGGAGATAAGCTACGACGAATATCTTTCTGCAGCTGATGAGATATATGAAAAACTGGGAGCACTTATCGTTTCAGATGAGGTCATGGAGAAGAAGCCTGATCATGTTATCTTTGTAGGCGGCATGAGTTCTGACCCCTACCTTAAGCAGTTCATATCCTCCACCTTCGACGGCAGCAGTTTTGTATCTGCCGGTGAAGTGTGCGGCGGAGACAGTTATCTGACGGTAATTGCAAGAGGAGCGGCCATAAAGGCCTGCGATGAGAATATTCACATTGTAAACAAGCTTTTAAATTCTCTCGGACTTATATGCACGGGTAAAAACGGAAAGTATATGGATCCGGTCATTTCAGCGGGAACGGATGTGGATACTGACTTTGAGGTAAGGCATGTTTACACGAACACCGGAAGATTTGAGACCGAACTCCGCTTTGCGGTGTACGAGTATAACGGCGATCCGGAGGACTTTGACAACCTTGAATACCGGAAGGTCGGGGAGTTTGTTTTCAATGACATAAATCCGATGGATACGGGTAAGCAGAAGATAGAAACGGTATTCCGGTTTGATGAGAAAGGTGTGCTTACTGTCTGTGCTGAAGATCTGAACGATCATAACAGAAGCATTGAGGTAAGCTTTGAAATATAGGTGGGACTATGGGAAAAAGATTCAGTCATTTGATTGCAAACGGAGAAAATGCCCGTACTTACAGAGATCCGCAGGAGTTTATGTTCGCTGAGGAACATGATGATGCGGCTGAGGTGTACTCCCTTGCTATGCGGATATTTTGTGAATATGCCGGAAAGGATTATTTTGAAGCGGCCGGCACACCGGAAGATGAGTGCTTTATGATGGCCGATCCGGATTCAGATGAGTCAGTCATAGATGAAAAATTCGTTCCGGAAGAGATAAAGGATATTGCAGATTTGCTTAAGAAAGCCACGGTGTATAAGCGAAGCAGAAGAATAAGTATGAGTGATTTCCTTGCCGGTCTTTCTGAACATGAAAATGATTCTGAAGATACCGCATCTGTTCAGAATGAGGCATCTGCAACGGAAAACATAACAGAGGAAACTGCTGCAGAAAATAATGCGGTTTCCGGTAACTGCGAAGCCGTAATGCAGAATGATGTTTCTGACAATTCAGAAAAACCTGTTGAAAACGAAGGCGAGTGTATAAAATCCGTCGACAGATTTTCAGTGCTTCCGGATCATGACTACGGAATAATTTTAAACAACAAACGTTCAGGAAGAATAGAGTATAAGCCGCTGCTTTTCCCCGACGGAAGATGTGAAAGCTTTACTGTACCGGCCGAAGGCGGCGGTGAATTTGTAATTGCCGTTTCCAGAAGACATCGTGATGATGCCGCATATTCAAATCCTTCAAGTGTATACGGTGACAGGATAATACCGGTCGGACTTGCGGCAGTGCCTTCTGTAAACGGTCAGAAGATAAAGATAAGACTTGAAAACAGGAACGGAAAGCTGGAGGCGGAGTTTACGGACATTTCACTTTCCGGAGCGGAGAGTAATACAAGGACTGCCGAATGGAGATGAGAACATGCTTAAAGAATACGAGAGTATAATGGTCATTGCCGGAGAAGCAGCTGAAAAGATCATTTCCGGTGAAGTAAAGTGCATGATCATGCACAGGGTGAGTGCGGAAGGATTCGCCGAAAACACGTTTGTGAAGAATACACCTGTTATTCAGTGTATCAGTCCTTCAAATCAGAACGG